>NZ_CP012602.1:2780000-3080000 GCF_001278805.1 Bacillus sp. FJAT-18017
TATTCTTTTTTTTCAACAATTCATCAAGATACTCAACATGGAGAATTCCAGGCATAATTTAACTACTCCCTTTCAAATACAAAGGCATCAAAGCTATCTCTTTTAATCGTATAAAATCTCTTGTCTTTAGGGAAAACGATGAGTAATTCTTTTTGTTTTTCTCCAAAATTCATTAGTTTCTCTAAAAACTCAACAAATTTAATGGCGTCTTCTTCATCTCTTTTATTAGGCCTGTAGCCATTTTGCACCTTAAATAATAACTCATAAAGCTGAAAATCTATTTCCAGTAAAATTTTCTTACTCGAATCCCCCCCATGATAAGCTAATATGATTGAGGATTTAAATGTATTTAAAACATCGTTCGTAGTTGTTATTAGATGGTCAACTGACGGGCAAAGTTCAAGTTTTTGAGCCAGCCGGTATTTTTCACTAGGCTTGTCCAAATAAATATAATCTTTTTTCGGGCTTCCTTTCCATTTGAAAATTGCAGACTTCATTTCATCATAAAATGCTCTTATTTTTCTTTTGTCCCCAGAATTAAAATAGTATAGATTTTTTAGAAAGTTAATGTAACTAATATCTTTTAATTCATTGGCAAATTCCTTATTTGTTAAGAAAGAGATCCTAATAAATGATTCAAAAAATAGGTTAAAAGAATGCTCGGTTAAATCACTTCTAGATAAAAAAGGCTTAAGTAATGATACAAATACTTGATCTTGAATATACTCTCTAATTTTCGAGTCCCAATCGGTAATAGTATTTAACTCAATAACTAGTCCATCAATTACTGAAGATCTTATGTGAATCGGATCAATATCGCTAATAGCTTGTAAAATAAATGATCTTTCTTTTCGGTCAAATAATAAATTGGATAAGGAGTAATTTAATTTCTCGAAATCGGTTAATAAAGATACATTCTGTAAATTATCTGGAATTAGTATATCAGAAATAAAATTCAAAAATGCACGAGCAGAGATAACAAGTTTCTTTTGAACTATGGTTTGGATAACAAGCTGAACTACTTGTTCCTGTACATTTTTATTTGATAACATTTTATAATTTTCATGAACCATAGTAGTTATATTGTTTTTCTCGTCTTCTAAAAGTGCTAAATAAAAAGGATTATCACTACTAGAATTGACGATTTTCTCAATTAAAGTTGAATAAAAAGTTGATATCGGTCCATTACTAGTTAATTCATAAGCGTGGTAGTCACCAAAACTAAGAAGATCAAATACTTCCTCGCTATAGTGGGTAGTTATATTTTGTGAAAACAAATCACTTTTATCAACAAATTTACTCAATTGATTATAGGTAAATTTATTATGCGGAGCATTTATAAAATTGTGAAGTACTCCCATATTAATTGCTAGAATCACCTTATCATTTGAACTACTATAATGCTGATCTGAGAAACCACTTAAGATTTCTTCAAGAGTTTCTAGGGAGTTTTTGTTAGGTGAAAAACTTTCGGTTGCATCGTTAAATATAGTATATTCATCAATTAAATCAGGTCTCTTTTTCTTTAAATAAGCTAATAAATGAGATTTACCATCGCCTACACTACCGCATAACAAAATAAGGTTCGCTCCATCACGGTTTTTATTCCGTTCTAAAATGTTTTCCAAATCCTCTTGGATGTTTCTTTTTACATGAAGGTAATCCTTAAATTTGCTAAATTGACTCGCATTCTCAATAGCTTCCTGTGAAGATTCACGAAGTCTTTTTATTTCTCTAACTAAATAACTTTCCCCTAGTCCTAAATTTTTTGTTAATATATTATTTGTAAGAGATTTACTATTTTCTTGTGGCGTAGTTTCTCCGTTATGATTTTTTTCCTCGCCATGTTCTTCCTCAGGTTTTTCTTCCTTACTTTTTTTAAGAGTTTCAAATATATTAGGTCCTAGCAGGTCGAAAATTTGATTTTTCACTATTTCCGCAACATTTTCTTTCTTAGGCGGTTTTGGAGGTTCATATGAATTTACTTGTATTTGTTTTAATGAATAGACTTCAGTAAACCAAACCCCTAATTTATGCATCTCTTTATGTAATTTAAATGCTTCAGTAATATCATTAAATTTTGGGTCATGTGCTGCTTTATTTCCTATTAATCGGATGGTATCAAATGACCGCTGTATTTCTGCAGGTAAGAAGTCTTCCTTAGCAAGTAAATTTATTTTGTCGTAAAATGTTGCTTGATAAGGAATTTCTACCCCTTCAAATTTGAAGACTTCACCAAGTATATTTTCTGCAAATAACCTAGCCTTAATAACAGAACTACTAGGATCTTCGAATAATAACTCCTCCATCTTCTTGGCACTTGAAGCTGCTTCAGGTACAAGATCCTCTAAAAAATCCAAGAAATAATTCTGACTCACTTTCCACTAACCTCCGTCTTGTTCTTTCTATTTATATTATCATATAAAAAATATATTTTTCCGCAAATATAAACCATAACTACATAATAGTACCATCTATTTGGAAATTAGAATATTTGTTCGTAATACTTGTCTAAATTTACATAAAAACTTATAATCATATTATAAAATACGTACGTAAAAGGAGAATAAGTTTATGGATGCTACCTTTAGCTATAATTTTCCTGCTATTAGAGGAATACAAGCTAATAAAGAATATTTTGTTGCAATGTGTCCTCTACGCATTATTCCGAAAATATTTTTATTTGATGAGGAAGAGATCCCGCCAGAACATAGAGCGCAAAGGATTCTAAATAAATCAAGGATCCCTGATATAACAAATTACATATTAGAGAACCAGAACGATTATGTCTTTTCTTCTATTACTGCTTCTGTAGATGGTGAATTAGAGTTTGTACCATATAATAATGACCCTTCTTCTAGAGATTTGGGTCAACTAAGAATTGCATTGGATGCTAGGTTCCTAATCAATGATGGACAGCACCGACGAGCAGCTATTGAGGAAGCATTAAAAATTTCACCCGAATTGGGTAATGAAACAATATCGGTTGTCTTCTTCCATGATGAGGGGTTAAAAAAATCCCAACAAATATTTTCAGATTTAAATAGACACGCGGTAAATACTACCTCATCGATTGGTATTCTTTATGACCATAGAGACCGTATTGCCATGGTTACCAAGGAAGTCATAATCTCAACTCCTTTACTTCACCGGTATACAGATAAGGAGAGGGTGTCTTTATCAAAAAACTCTCCTAAAATACTTGCTTTAAATCATGTTTTTAATACAAACCTTAAATTATTGGGAAAAACAAAAGGTGATAATATTAATATAGTAGAGGAAGAATTTCTAAGAGAATTTTGGGGTCTTTTATGCTCTTCTATTGTAGAATGGAATTTGGTGTTTAATAAAGAGCTTACTCCTCGCGACTTAAGAACCAATTATATAGTGGGTCACGGGATTTTTATTGAAGCAATGGGGTTAGTAGGGAATTATTTAAGAAACTATTATCCAACTGATTGGAAAAACTATATTAAAAAGTTGTCAAAGATTGACTGGAGTCGAAATAATGTAGGCGATTGGCTTGGCAGGTCTTTTAATCAAAATGGACGAATTCAAAAAACTTCGTACACCATTCAACTTACGTCAAATCGGATAAAGCAATTGATTGGTCTACCATTAACCGAATCAGAACAAGAACTCGAAAATAAATTTTTCGAAGGAGTTAAATAAATATGGATGGAATTATTAGTAATTTATTATCAAAAAAGCAGCCATTGATTGATCAAGCAAAGGAACAAATAAAGAATGCTTATAAGCTCGACAGTCGCCCATGGGTGGTAGGATATTCGGGAGGAAAAGATTCAACTGTAGTTGTACAGTTAGTTTTTGAAGCTTTAGGCGAAATGGACAAAGAAGAGCTTCATAAAAAGGTCTATGTGATTTCTTCGGATACTCTCGTGGAAACTCCTCTAATTATCAATTCAATAAATCAAACACTTAGAAGGATACAAGATGAAGCGCTAAAGAGGAATTTACCATTTGAAACCCATAAAGTTAAACCAATTGTAAAAAATTCGTTTTGGGTGAATATCATTGGCAAGGGTTATCCTACTCCTAACCAGCAATTTAGATGGTGTACTGACCGTCTGAAAATTGATCCTGCAAATCAATTTATTATGGACAAAGTCTCTTCTTTTGGTGAGGTGATAATGGTTTTAGGTGTTCGGGAAGATGAAAGTGCAACTCGAGGAAATGTAATTCGATCACATACGGTTGACGGTAAACTTTTCATGAAACACTCTACATTATCAAATGCATACGTTTATGCTCCTATTCGTGATTTTACTGTGGATGATGTATGGAATTATCTTCTTAACCATCCATCTCCTTGGGGAGATGACAACCATGATTTACACCGGCTTTACCAAGATTCCAGTAGTGGGGAATGCCCTTTAGTGGTTGACAAAAACATTAAAGAAAGTGCAGGCTCTTGCGGAAACAGCCGATTTGGTTGCTGGGTTTGTACTGTAGTGAACGAAGATAAAGCTCTCACTGGATTTATACAAAGCGGTCACGATTGGATGAAACCATTATTGGATTATCGAAACTGGTTATCTAGTATCCGTGATGACCGGACTAAAAGAATGCGGTATAGAATGAACGGTCAAATTTACTTTAAAGATGTAAGAATGGAAGACATTGATGGTATTAAATCTGTTATTATTCCTAAAAAATCGGGCAGAGCTAGGCAAGTAATTAAATTTGAAAAATTCAAGGTTGTACCTAGAGATGAATTAAAAGCATACGTAGAAGAAAATAATATCGATTTAAGCGCTCCAGAAGACCATTTGATATTGGTTTCTTATGAAGAAGAAGGGCTTGACGGCCAAAAAGCAACAAAATACGCCCAACTTGGATTAGGACCTTTTACAATGGAAGCACGTAAAGAAATGCTAATAAAATTACTTGAGGTTCAAAGAGATCTTAAACATCCTGAGGATCCAAACTATGAGCTAATTAGTAATGAAGAATTAAAAGCTATAAGAAGAATCTGGTTTAAGAACGGGGTTTGGGAGGATGAAATCCCTGTCATCTTTAAAGATATTATGGGATATTCATTGGATTGGGAAATTGACGACCGTCCCCTATTCGATAAAGAACAAATTTCTGATTTGGAATTAATTGCAGAACAATATAAAGTTGATATTAATGTAATAAAAAAACTTGTTTCTATTGAGAAAAACTACGCAGGTTATAAAGTACGAAGAGGATTAATGGACGAAATCGGTAAAGCTTTAAAACAAGATTACCTGCATCTATAAATTTAAAAGAGGTTTGGCCATGATTATTAATGAAATACAATTAATTAATATAGGACCCTATAGAGGTAACAACTCTATTGATTTACGTCCAAATAACGACCAGAATGTAATTTTAATTGGTGGCGAAAATGGTGCAGGAAAAACAACATTATTAAATGCAATTAAACTTGGACTTTTTGGTTCATATGTTTATGGCTTTAAAAATGACAATGCTGAGTATTTTAAGAGAGTACAAGGTTTCTTGAACCATGACGCTAAACGGAACAAGGAAAATAATTTCAGAATTAAACTCGAATTTACGGTTGTAGAAAATTTCGAAAAGACTACTTACACTTTGTATAGATACTGGAATTATAACTCCTCAAATAATTTAAAAGAACATTTTGAAGTAGTATCTAGTGGTAAGCATTACTCGGAATATGAGAGAGAATTGTTTAATTCTAAATTAAGGGAGATTATGCCTCCACAGTTACTTGATCTTTGCCTTTTTGACGGTGAGGAAATATCCAGGATTGTAAACGAAGACTTACTTTCTGATTACCTTAAAAATTTATCTCGTGTTGTCTTTAACTTAGACTTATTTGAAACCCTAGAAGACGATCTGGAAACATACTCATCACAGACTCTCGATTTAAAAAAAATGCAATCATCCGAAAAAGAATTATACAATTTGAATTTAAAAGAGAAAGATCAAAAAGCAAATGTTTTTTCTCTTCAAAAAGAAATAGACTCTCTACTGACCCATAAGCAAGAAATTCAAGATGAATATCAAGTACTAAAAAACGATTTCGAAAGCTACGGTGGACTTGTTAAAAAAGAGAGAGATGAGCTTTTAACGAAGATTAATAAAATTGAGCACATTAGAAAACAAAACTCAGAAAAAATTAGAAACTTTGTATCTAATCTTCTCCCCTTCTATCTTTTAGAAAATTTGCTCAAAGAAACTAAAGAACAAATTCATGATGAAGAAGCTTTCCAATTATATAGGCAACTTGATAAAAAACTTACTGATACAGCACTAAACCAATTACTTAAACCTATAACTGCTATATCTGCTGAATCAACAATGAAAGAAGCTTTTAGGGCTCAGTTACTTAATTTAGTTAAACCCGATCAAAATCTATTACAAATACATGGGGCATCTCCTTCTGAAAGTAGCCTTGTTGAAAATTTAGCTAATAAGATAGCAAGTAATAGTTCTAATAGCATTATTACATTAATTGAAGAAAATAAAGAACTTCTTCAGAATTTGCAGGAGCTTAAAGCAAAAATAAAAATTAATGATACAACAAATGAATTCAGTGATATGTTAATTAAAATTGAAGCCAACCAGAAAGCTTTAGCTGAATTAGAGTCAAAAATACAAGAAGCTAAACTCAAATTAAATCACTCTTTAAAAGAGTTGCAGGATACGGTAACCGCAATAGAAAAAATTCAAAGTGTTTTAAGAGATAGTGATAAAACAAAAAGTTCTTTCACAGAATCACAAAAAATAATAGCATTTAGCCGCCGATTTAGGGAAGTTCAATTAAAGAAAAAGCTTCAGGAAGTTCAAATCGAGGCTACTTCTATGCTAAAAAGAATTTTCAGGAAACATAATTATGTTTCTTCAATTCAAATAGATAGCGATACGTATAATGTTGTACTATTAGATTCTCAAAAAGAACACATTGAAAAAGCAACACTATCCGCAGGTGAAAAAGAAATACTATTGATTTCACTAATTTGGGCAATATTTAAATGTTCAGGAAGAAAAGTTCCATTTATTTTTGATACGCTATTGGGCCGTTTAGATAGAACTCATAAAGCGGGTGTATTAAAAGAATTTATTCCCAATAGTGGTAAACAAGCTATCATTTTATCAACTGATAGTGAAATAGATGAACATCATTATGACTTGTTAAAGGAACATATTGCCAAAGAGTATGTACTTAAATTTAATGTACATAGAAAAGAAACTTTGGTATTAGATCACTACTTTTCATTTAATAAGGTGGAAGCTAAACTATGAATTTTCGATTAAAAACCTCCAAGGTCACAGGTGAAAAACTAGTAGGACTTCAGTCTACTACCGGCTTAACTTGGAATATATTATCACGGCTAGCAATTTCACTCTCTTTACGAGAACCCTCCAAACCCGAGCTAGTGGAAGATAAAAGTGGTTTAGAAATACACCGTAATGCACTAACTGGTGAGAATGACTATATATATAAAGCTCTAATTAGACAACATGCTAAACGGCATGTTCCTGAAGAAGAATATTTTCCCGACCTCTTTAATGCCCATATTGAAAGAGGTATTGTCTTACTTGAAAATGAGTATAAACACGCTGGGAACTATGAAAAATTACTAATGAATTTACTTAAAATTGAAGATTAGGTGATTTTATGCTTTATTTAGACAATAGCGCGACCACACCTGTTCATCCAGAAGTGAAAAATGCAATGCTCCCCTACCTTATGGAGGAGTTTGGAAACCCATCAAGTAAATATTATTCTGTTGCTGAGAATGCAAAAAATGCAGTAAAAGAAGCAAGAGCCCATCTTGCTTCTTTACTTGGCTGTTCAGAAAACGAAATTATCTTTACAAGCGGATCTACAGAGAGCAACAATATGATTTTAAAGGGTGTTGCTGAAGAGTACTCCAATAAAGGAAATCATATAATTACTTCAAAAGTGGAACACCCTTCTGTTCTAGAAACTTGTAAATATTTAGAGCAAAAAGGATACGAAGTTACATATCTGGATGTAGATAAATTCGGAAGAATAAGTCCTGAAACTTTGTTTAATGAGATTAAAGAGAATACCATTCTTGTCTCTATTATTTGGGGAAATAATGAGCTTGGGTCATTAAATGATATGGAACAAATAGCTCAAGTTTGTAATGAGAAAAACGTTTTTCTTCACACTGATGCAACACAAATCGTAGGAAAAGTTGATTTCTCTCTCTTTTCTTTACCTGGAGTTACCTTTTTATCTTGTTCAGCACATAAATTTCATGGACCTAAAGGGATTGGGGCTACTTTTATACGTCAAGACAAATATGGTATATTAACCAAGATTACTCCCCTACTTCATGGCGGTGGCCACGAGCAAGGGATTAGAAGCGGAACTTTAGCTGTTCATAATATTGTTGGGATGGGGAAAGCGGCGGAAATTTCCTTCTCAAAACTTAAAGAAAACATCGAAAAAACATTGGATCTTGAGTTGTATTTAACATCCCTTTTAAAAGAAAAATTCGGAGATAATATTTCATTTAATAATGATTCAACAAAAAAGATCCCTGGTATCCTTAGCGTATTATTCAGAGGAGTAAACAATGAGTTACTAGTTAAAGCGCTCGCACCTACTGTTGCAGCTTCAACTGGGTCGGCTTGTAGTTCGAGTAAGCCATCTCACGTATTAGAAGCAATAGGTCTTAATACTGAGGATATTCGTTCAACCATACGTTTCTCACTATCTGCTCAAGTTACAAAGCATGATTTAAATATATTTAATACATTATAGTTTATAAACATTGATATGGTTTTTTATTAGCCACCTTTGCCTACGGCAATCTGCCATATTTTTAGTATCGTTTGCAAGATTCTGTTTCATCTTCTTGAAATAAGAAAAACAAAAAGCTCCTCTACAATAAACTATTGTGAGGAGTTTTTTAATACCATTTTGTCCACTAACCAATTGATAATATATCAATAGAATAAGAGAACATTATTGTCCTCATTTAGTTATTAAAAAACTTATTCAATGCCAAGTCTATCACCTTAGAGGTAGATGTCTCAAATGCATCAGAATACTCAATGAGTTGTTGAAAAAGGGTTTTATTTAACCTTATTTTCAATTCATAATTTGTTTCTGACTCGTTTTTTTCTTGCCACTCACGAATTATTTGTTTTAAAGTCTTTATTTCCTCTGGTTTTAGATTAACTATACTTTGAGTTTCATCTTTTAAAACATTATCTTTACTAATTAAGTTTTTATCTAGACTTTTATTTCTCTTTAAAGAACTTGTTTCTACAATAATTCTATTGCTGGCTTTATCACTTATATTATTGGTCTCAACTTTTCTTTTCCATTTTTGTTCATTATTATCATAAAAAAATCCTTCATCTTTAATTCGCTTTTTTAACTTACCTAGGAATTTACTTTTACTAATTTTTTCTGTAATCAAGAGATCTGTAATTTCTTTGAGGTATTTACCTAAAGATAAATATTCATACACTTTTTGCATTACTACTTTATCTGAATGATTTGACCACATTTCGAAATAGGTGTTATAGTTTTTTAATTTTTTTCCACTTTTATCTATTTTAGTTGAATATAAATATACATCTTTGGGAACATTATATTTTATTTTAATTTCCGTAACAGATTTGATTATTTCTTCTTTTTGAGCCTCATTTTCCCTTTTTTTCATATGTTCATTAACTAAATTCAGAATATCCACAAAAAAATACCATCTCCTTTAAATCCTACGTTGTTACCAACTTAAACCTCCTCCAAGTCCTTCCATTATTTTTTGGAGGTTTTGTTCCCTTTCATCCATTTCGTTTCTTGAATCGTAAATATATTCGTATAATACATCATTGGCATTTCTGGGTGATTGGAGTAAGTTATAAATATAAGAAACACCATCTGCTGCAAACTCTTCAAAAATGGTGAGCTTTATGTCATGAGTTTCATCGTTGTCTCTAAGCAGCGTTAAATCCTTTGAATCTAGTATTGCAATAGCTGTAATTACAGTATAATCAGTGTCCATATTAAATACAGACCATGCAATACCCTCCGCTGTATCTTTAAATGTTTTTTTCTTATTTCTTTTAAAACCGATTACACCTGCCAACATAAAAAGATCCTTATAACTATCAAAAGCACCTATTGGTAAATCAGTGCCCGTAAGCTTTTTATAAATTTCTTCTTGTTCCTTTGGTCTTCTGATACGTCGTTTTGCCAATTTACTTCACCTCAATAACTTCTGTATATTCATATGGCTGGTCTGAGTTATGTCTTGGATCATTATATTGAAGTCTATATTCTTTCCCGATAGAGTTTGAGAGCTGCTCCTCTACCTCCCCACGCCATTGGGAAGTAGATACAATAACAACAACTTGATCAGCAAGTTTAGGTATTCCCTGAGCGACTCTCCTTCTATGATCCGAATCCAAAGAGCCAAATGGTGAATCCATAACAAGTGGATAAATGCCTCCTTCGTTAAAGGCCTGCTTTTCTTTTGATTTATACTGTTCTCGCGCAATATCTACTATTGCACCAATAAACGATAAACTGGTGATTTGTCGTTCTCCCTGGGACATAGCAACTTCTTCATTTTGATTATTGATAACTTTTAACTCATAATCAGGTGATACTGCCACATTATAACCTTTTCTCAAAAATTCTGAATAAACTTTCGAAATTCTTTCTTGCAAACGGTCCCTCACCATAACTTCTTGAACTTCATAAATTTGTTTAAAGACATTTTCCGCAGTCAAACAAGCCTCTATTCTCTCCTTTGTTAACCTGTCCTCTTCTTGTAGAGATTGAATTTTACTTTGTTCCTTTTCTTTTTCTAGAAGTTCTTTTTCTATTTTCTTAAGCTCATAGTCAATTTGTCCAATTTTTCTATTAAAATCAGCAGTCTGTTGTTCAATTTCTTTACGTTTATTTTCTAAAGAGGCAACCTTTTCGGAATTCTTATCTGTTAGTTTGGTTGAAATTTCATCTAATTGTTCTGTGAGCTTTGTTATCGAATCTAGTGTTTCAACTTCTAATTCCTTAAACCTTTTCATTTCGTTGTATATGCCTTTTCTTTTTTCATCTACAACTTTCAAACTTCCTGCCATATCTAAAGCATTTCCATGTATATCTTCATTTTGAACCTGTTTTTTAAGATCTAAGACATGTTCCAAATGAATAGAACTCGTAGATAAATCTTGACCACATATGCATTTTCCACGTTCAATTAAAGCATTAATAATAGATTCTTTTACAAAGATACTTGTATTTTTCTCTGACTCTCCCTTAATTAATTCTAAAGTCTGTTTCACAATGTTAGATGTGAACCCTAAATACCCGTATCTGCTAACAAAATATTTGAGTTTATCTTTAGTTTCTTTAAGGAACTCTTCCTTATTACGCTTTAGTTCTTCTTTTTCTTCTCGTTCTTTTTGAAGTATCTTTGATTCTTCAATTGACTTTAATCTAGATTCTATGTCTTGTTTTTCAGAATGTAAAGCGGTTAAATTTCCTTCAAATATGATTGCTCTTTCTTTTAAATGGTCGCGCTCCTGCTCAAGTGTCTCAATATCATTTATTATTTTGTTGGTTTCTACATTTCCATTTTTCTTTAAATCACTTCTGAACTTTTTCCTTGCAGCTTCCGTGTGCAAAATACTCCTTTCCAATATCTCGAGGCCCATCATAAGCTTTATTGCTGACTTGATATCCTTTGAACCTTCTTGTTTTGAAAGGTTATCAATCCTTTCTCCATCAAAAAAGAAATATGTTCTTAAATCATTGGGAAGTAGTTGGTCGATTCTATTCTGCACATTATCTTCTTCTTTGCAATTTCCGGATGAATCAATGATTTGCATTTTTATTTGAGGTTCTAAATATGTATTTCCATTTTTATTTTTTTCCATTTGAATCGACCTTGTAATTATATAATCAATGTTGTCTTGTTTAAATTCTATTTCTACAATAGCTGCCACACGTTCTCCATTCGGAGTAATGCTTATTGCATAATCATTAATAATTTTATTTGGGTTTGGTAAATCATTCTCCCCATATAAACACCAGTTAAAAGAGTTTAATAAAGCTGTTTTTCCAGACCCATTTTCACCATGAATGATTGTCACATTCTTAGATGAGGATTGTGAAAAAGATATTTTCTGTTCACCAAAATACTGACGAAAATTAACTAACCTAATTGATTGAAGTATCATTTTTACTTAACCCTTTCTTTAAAAATATCGGTTATATCCCTTATTATAGTACTTCCTTGTAAAGTCTTTCGATGAAGTACTTTTTTCTCTTCTTGGAGTATACTAGCTACCATTTTTAAGTCTCGTTCAGAAAGCGTTGACAGAATTTCATTTATTTTTTCCTTCATTTTTTCATCCATAATTTACTTTTTCCTCTCATTTTTAATGGTCTAATAAGTTATATATCTTTTTGACTTGATTTATTGTTTCAGCCGCTTTAGGCCCATTTAAAGCCAGTTGAGAAAATTCAGAGAATCGATTTAACTCTCTTTTAACCATGTTTCGTTCGATATTAAAAGTTGCTGCATCTAAAATTGATACTTCTTTTAAATTCCGAGGTAGTACGAGAAAGTCATGAATGTAGGAGTAATGCTTTTTGGGATGTTTCCGTAACACACGTCCACGTCTCTGAATAAACTCTCTCGGATTAGTACTACTTGCCATAATAAAAGCAGTTTGTGTTGCGGGAACATCTACCCCTTCGTCAAGACATTTAATAGCAACAAGAGTTTGTAGCTCTCCACTTTCAAATCTTTTCAAAAGTCTCTGACGTTCTTGCTGATCTTCTCTAGAAGTAAAGGAATGGACTTTCATATTGAGATCTTTTCCTAACATACGAATAACAGCGTCTATTTGTTTTTCTCCATCTACAGAACTATCTCCACAATACACGATATTATAACTTTCGCTTTTCTTGGTTTTCATTAATTCTTTAAGCAAAGTGAGTTTACCTCTTGCTCTGCTCATTATTCTTGCTCGTTCTATTAGTAGTCCTTGCAAGGAGTCACTAGCATTTTTAAAATCTCCATCAGAAGGATACATTCTAGCAATTTTCTTGGTAAGCTCAAAATAATGTTCACTCTCATCTTCGTCTAAGAAAACTATATGCGGATGATAAAAATATTCAGTTAGAAATTTATTTTCAATTGCCTTATCAAGACCGTATTGGAAGACTACTTTACTCCCAAAGTATGACAAAAGATCTTCAGTTCCTTCTTCATCAAACCATCGTTGTGGAGTTGCGGATAACGCAAGCCTATACGGATAATGCATGGGCAAACACTTTTTAATATTTTTTGCACCTAAATGATGTGCTTCATCAGCAATAATCATTACTTCTCCATGGAGACTGTCTAAAAGCGCTTGCATAGGTTTGCTCATAAATGTAGAAACAGTTGTCACTAATGAAAAGTGTTGAATTATATCTGTATTAAATGCAGTAACATATTGATTCAGTCTTCCTTCCCAAAGGTTGCGTGACTGATAGGCAACAAGTGGTTTCATATTAAAAGTTCTTGCTTCGTTCTCCCATTGGTCCACTAAATGCTTATAAGGACAGACAATTATGGTTGCGAGTTTTTTTACTCTTTTTAATTTGTACAACATAGAAGCTGCAGTAAGAGCAGTGATAGTTTTACCGGTACCTGTTGCCATCTCAAGAAGACCCCTACCATTATTCTTAAACCAACTTTCCACAGCATCTTTTTGATAGTCTCTAATTACATAATCACTTGGTATCCTTGGATAAGCTATGGGAGTGTCTTCATTTATTAGAACCGGACTATTGGAATCCGGATCAAGTTCTGGATCAATATTTTTATAATTAAACTGTTTAAATGAAAGTATCTTTTCCTTCACAGCTTTCGGAAAATAATACACTTCTAAATTTTGAGTTGTGTTATCCCATAATCTATTAAAATTTATCTCTTTAGTATTAACTCTCATCTCTTCGGAGGGTTGCCAAGAACAAAAAACATCTAAAGTTTCAAAATTTCCTAAAAGTCCACCCTCTGTCTCATTTGATGATCCAGTGAAGGCTATTTTATTTCCTTCCCAATCCTCCATTAACCCTAACTTTTCGTGATATATCCCCTTGCGTATATTATTTTTGGTAACGGCTATTTTTATATCCAGTTGGTTTTTTTCTATAAGCCAAGCCAAGTAATTAAGACGTTCACTCTCTATTAGGGTTTCAGGATCTTTAATTTCTCTCAATAAAGAGTTCTCAATGACTTCGTCTCTTGATTTGTATCCTTTTTTAATTGCATCTACATCTTCTTCTGTAAGATAAGGTGATGCTATTAAACGCATTTTCCCACCTCGGTTAATTAGTTGACCTAACCCTTTTGCTGCAAGTACTAATGAATGACTAGTAAAATAGCCAACCGCTCTACTATAAATCTTAGTTTCTGAAAGGACCGGTATATAAAAATCATTAATAATACTTCCGTGTTCGTTATCAGAACGGTATTGAAATGAAATATCTAACTCTTTGAATCCCATAAAAATTCATCCTTAAATTTTTTTGAAATAACAGTCTTTTCTTAATTATACATTCTTTCCAAAGTAATTGGACTAAATTTTTGTAACGCTCCGTACCTGTCCTTGGATTCCTTGATGTAAGAAAGTTATCCTTCATTTTCAGATTAGTTACCATGTCCATCCCTATAGTAATAGGTGTTCTATGCGATCAGCATTTACACTTAAAGTTACTTCCCAATTTAATGATAATGTTTTCCATGGAACCAATTATCTCTATCTTATTCATAGCACAGTTTCACAAGTTTTTACATAATTTTCTATCCGACCATTACCTTAAAGAACCCAATCGGAAATAGAATGTAAACGATTGGGTCTTCAAGGAATATGTAAAATGCAAATGCTTATTTTCCTTTAGAGGTATTAATTTTCCGTCGTACCTCTTTGACATCCGTATTGCTATACATGGCCGTGCCCTTCCCACCAGTTTGAGCCAGAAGCTCCTTTACCTCATTATAGGATAAACCCGACTGGGCATTTAGTCGTTTTACTTCTTCAATATCTGTACCAACTGAAGTGAATGCCTTTCCCTCTTTATCCATAAAGTCACCTCCAATATTTAGCATTAGGATTCCTTATTTATGAGATTGTAACCGCATCATTTTTAACTGTACGGCTTAAATTTTTTCGTATTGCTTGAAATGTTATAACTCCTCGTGGCCTGCAGCTGTTTGTCGAACTTATTATTAGACGTCCCCAGTTAAAATTTGCTATATAATCTTCCCGATATCTCATGTATAAAGCATAGTATGTGTCCTGTTCTTTTCATATGGATTCTCAAGCTATTATCATCTAAACGTATGCTTCTGTCAGTCTACCCTCACGACGATTGAAATGAAACAAAAAGAAAAGTACCCAGTCAGCTCGTAAAAAATCACTGAAGGGTACTTCTGTCCGATTATTGATTTATATAGAAGATTCTCGTTTCTTTTTCGATTTTTCCGGCTGTATTGGCGGCTTCAAACGTTACCACATGGAATTTTTCTTTCAATGGTTCTTTTAGCTGGAGGGAGATTGTGGATGTTTCCCCATTAAATTCTGGGCTGTAAGGAATTCCGTCCACTATCACCCTTAAGCTGCTTGCATCTATTGGTGCGCCATTGATTCTTTCCAGTTTGGCTGTTAAAAGTGGTGTATTGTTTGGAACTGTCTCACCCATTTTTAATGCTGGCGTGATGGTCAATACCTGGCCAACTTCTACAGGATTATGCTCTGCTGCCTTTTCGACTTCTTTTAGAAGACGCAGTGTGTTTTTACCGAGTAATTTTTCAATGTCCTGCTGGGAAAAGCCGCGACGGACTAATTCTTCTGTTACTTTGTATAGCTCGGAAGCGTCTTTTATGTCAGATGGAAGCGGTCCTCCGTCAAAATCGGATCCGAGGGCTACATGGTCGATTCCGGCCACTTTTACTGCATGCTCGATATGGTCGACATAATCCTTGATATAGACTTTCTCGGTTGGATAGCCGTATTTCAGGAAATCAGGATAGAAGACCACCCCGACTACCCCACCATTCTCAGCGAGAGCCTTCAGTTGTTCATCTGTCAGGTTGCGTGCGTGTTCCCTTAATGAGGATGCACCTGAATGAGTGGCCATAATTGGTGCTTTTGAAACCTCAATCACATCCCAGAATGAAGCCTCTGAGAGATGGGATACATCGATAATCATCCCCAGTTTGTTCATTTCCTGCGCTACTTCTTTTCCAAGCTCTGTTAAACCTGACGGGGACGGTGTCCTGGCTGGATCTCCATACACCCTGTTGGCACCTTCCCCTAACGCATTGGAATAATTCCAGGTAAAGCCGAGCGCTCTGATTCCAAGATCATAATATTGGTGAAGCAATTCAATGGCATTGTGCTCTTCCAGGGAATAGGCGCCTTCTACTGTAGGCACAGCGGCGATTTTCCCTTCTCTCCTTACTTTTTCAATTTCCTTGAGAGAGGTGGTGATTTCAAGCACATCCGAATTTCTCTCTTCGGTCCAATAAAGAGCATTAATCAAAGCCAAAGTCCTGCTGATGCTGCGAGGATTATTTCCATAATACCCGGATGTATAAGCTGCGAAAAAAGGAACGTTCAGCCCTCCAGCTTGCAGCTTTGGAATGTCAATGTGGAAGTCGGTGTTTCCTCTGATGTCGGTTTCAGGAAGCCATGTGGTCGGATTGACAGCTTTCATCATCGTATCGTTATGGCTGTCTACCACTGTTGCATTGAAATGGATGTCCCGTGCAGAAAGCTGTTTTGCATTTGCAGCATAGCCTGCCGGGAAAATGGCAGACAGAGTCAATAGCGAGATCAAAGCCACATAAAAGAACCTTTTCATATAGAACCTCCTATTTCACCGATAAATTCTTTCTAAAACAGTTGTACAAGCAGCCGGCTTATAAATGAAAGATTAAGTATGATAGTAAAGGCCTTTACTAGTTTCGATTCTAAGTTCAGAATATTCAGATGTCAAACGATATGGAATAAACAGGAATTTAGTCCTTGGATTAAAGTTCTGATTGAGCATAAGGTTCTAGTTAGGATTCAGGCAATTCTCCCTATAAAAAAAGCAGCACTTCACAAAGGAAAGGCTGCTTTTGATCAAACGTTCTTTATTTAAAAATCAAAATTTTAAGCTCTTTGCTTCCTTTCTTCTTTGACGGTTAGGATTTTTGCATCTGCACCGTATTCCATCCTTATCGTTTTTCGGGCATCTATTGGAGTCCTAGCTGCTATAGTTTTCGTTAGCATTACTCCTTGAATTTCTAATTCAACTTGAAAGCACTTTGTACCGCATCTCATGAAAGTCCCCCCTTTTCGGCCATGTTATTTACTTTAGTATACTCTGATCTTAATAAACAAAAAAAGAATAGCAAAATGAAACCCGGAACATTAGTTTTTTGTTCCGGGTTATATATGTGTTAAATTAAAGAATTTCTGAAACCATTTCATTTATATAAAACGGTTCACCGTCCTTAATTCAGAAGGCAACAGAACCAGAGTTGATGTGCAAATGATGAATGAAAAAGAATATATAAGGATATTAGGCTGGTTTTTTGAAGAAGAAGAACGTTGAAGTGATAAGGACTTCCTTTGAAAAGATAAGCTGGAAACCGAATGAAGAACCGAAAATGGCGTCTAAAGCGGAGTTATTAGTAACTTTGTTTTATACAAAGGAAAAAGATATGCCTGAAAGAATTTATGATTATCAAATTTGGTCTATTGATAAGGGAACAGCAACATTGTTAGCTGCGGGGAATCAGAAGGTTATAGATTAGCAAAAGAACATGCGGAAAATCTCAAAAAAGTATTATCACAGTAGGCTGTTATTCAATTTCATCTGTAAATAACAAAGTTTATACATTCTATAAGCCCATTAAAAACAAACTTGCAAGTTGCCACACTGCAATCGCAAATGGAATTATTGATAGGAATTTTAACCACCTTTTTTTAGTTGCTTTAGCAATCCATAACATTAGTAATCCAATTATAATAACGAAAATAATTGTTAAAAATGTCATACCACTTTCACCTCCTATAATTATTATCTTTCCTTTATGGTGTAATTTTACACTTTTATTGAAAAATTGTCAATTTCAGATTTCATTTTATTTTATTAAGGAACAAATAAATTTTAGAAAAAACACTTCCAAGTAACTATATGCCGCTATCTTTAGACCCGCGCTCACGGACCATTTCTTCCGTCAGTGATTTTTTATTATCACTCCAGCGCTGGATCCCTTCAAATAATGTACCGGACACATTTGCATTTCCTCCGCATAGCCCTAAAAAGATATAATCTAAATGAGGGTCAAAATAAGGAGGCAGCACCAAACGGCATTTAAACAATCACTTCATCTGGGATTCCTAAATCATTGTCTTTGCAATTCATTTCCACCCTTATACATCCAATAACAGGCAAAATGTAGAAAATGTTATATATAAAAAATACCCTCGTAAATTCGCCTTATTACAAGCAAATCTACAAGGGGTTGATAAAAAGATATATTACTGGCTAGGCGGATTAATTTGACGCTTTACTTCTTCAACATCCGTATTGCTATATGCTGCAGTTCCCTGTCCACCTATTTTTGCAAGCAATTCCTTAACTTCATTGTAGGACAAACCAGATTGTGCATTAAGTCTTTTCACTTCTTCGATATCCGTTCCGACTGAAGTTACGTTCTTTTGATTTTGGTCCATAAAGCCACCTCCATATTCATATGGCTTTATGTTGCCTCTTGCAATGTCATTCTAACCTAATTGAATTTACTTCTTGCTATAGAACCTATCTCTTACCCTCTTCAGCCTCGCGTGGTAGTTCAGGATATCCAACCTTGCTTTCTCTGCTTCAGGAGCGATCGGCCGGAGGTTTTCGATATTCCAATACTCAATGATGACGTCAAGGACCTGGTCAAAGTATTCCAATGGTCCGTAATTTGCTTCTTTTGCGATGATAGACATCCTGTCTTCAAAGTCCGGCATGACGGCACCTGGCATTTGGAAGTTCTTAATCACGTGTCCCAGGTAGTAACAATAGTTTGGTTCGAGCTCAAGGTGATATTTGATTACATCACGATAAAAGGCATAGTGCAATGTTTCGTCCTTTGCCAGCCTTCTTAAAAGACTTGCCAAATCTTTATCATGTGGGCCTGCTACTTTTGCCACGTTGTAATAAAAGACCATTGTGGCGAGTTCCTGCATGGATGTATAAACCATTGTTTCGAATGGTGTATGGAAGTCTGGATTCCAGCCATTTTCTACAGTTTGTTTGTGCAGCTCGTGAAGCCTTTTTGGATTGACATTACGTGTAATTAAAAGGTAGGTTTCCAGAAGATTGGAATGCTGGTCTTCTTCTGCAGTCCATGTATGTACGAAATCTTTAATAACTGTTAATGAACTTTTAAACGTTTGATCCAGGTAGGAAGTAAACCATGGCAAATTCACTTCAGTCAAAAGGGCAGTTTCGATTGCAGTAACGACGGATGGCGGCAATGTAACCTGGCTTGGATCCCACGGAACGCGGCGAAAGTCCATCGCTTTATCCCACGGCAGGTAATCATGGTACCCCCAGTCAATTTTTTCTGCTCTTTTTTTATGTTCAGCGTACAATTCTATCAATTTTGGTTCGAGTCTAAAGTCTAAATGATTCGTTAACAAATGCAGTTCCTCCGCTATTAAGTATTTGGTGCTTCTTTAATTACCTACTAAGTTTATCTGGTATTATGAGTTGGTACTAAATATAGTTTAACACATGACCGACATGTTAACCTATTTAAAACTTTTCGACTTTTAAAGAATAGAAGCTTTTTCCTATAAAAAAGGAAAGAAAAAGAAGAATGAATAAGGATATTAAGTAGTTCAGTTAACGCGGAGAAAAAGTCATATTAGTACATAAGAAAAGACCTCTTTTCAATGAGGTCTATGTCACTTAAAAATCAGCCAAAGTAAAAGACCAAATCACTATGCGATTTGGTCTTGTTGATATGCACTCTCCTTTACTTCTACTCCAACTTCCCACGTTCATCTAAGTTGGTATAATGGTAGACATCACCATGTTCACTATATTGGCTTAGGAGTTCATGCCGCTTTTTTGTGCCTCATTAAAGAGTTATTGAATTGCCTGCTCGTGGTAAAGATGTGGCATCTTCTTCTCATTGCCTTTTGTAGCCTTTGGCCCCTGATTGTCCGGTCTGACGATGTCGTAAACCGCAGTGCCGACAATTTCAGCTACATCCTGAAGTTTTTCCTTACTGATTTTATCGATTGTGTCTTCAGGTGTGTGGTACCATGGCTCGAGTGGACGGTGGATAAATGACGCTGATGCAATTCCAACCTCTGTAAAAGCAACATGGTCACTGCTTCCTCCCGTCTCCAATGGGGTTGGTGTCCCATTTAGGCGTGCACTTGATGCCTGTGCATGGTCTGACACAATGTTCGGGTTACCGTCTGCTACGTTAATGACGAGGTTTCCTGCATCCCGGCTTCCTACCATGTCCATATTGAAGTATCCAGTGAAGCGTTCTTTTTCATCAAAGGATAGGCTGGTTTGATCAAACATTCTTTATTTAAAAATCAACATTTTAAGCTCGTTGCTTCCTTTCTTCTTTGACGGTGAGGATCTTTGCATCTGCACTGTATTCCTCCCTTATCGTTTTCCGGGCATCAATTGGAGTCCTGGCTGCTATAGTTTTTGTTAGTATTTCTCCTTGAACCTCTAATTCACTTGAAAACATTTTGTACCGCATCTCATTTTTGTCCCCCCTATTTAACAAACTTCGGATGTTCTATTCCACTTTGTTTTCCTCAATGGACGCCAAAAAATTTTCAACCGTTACAACAAATCGATCAGATTGAGGTTCAAAGATGTTATGGTTAGAGTCTTCAAATACGACCAGTTTGGCGTTGTCAAGCTCATTCAGGTACCTCCCTGCGTTCTCTTCTGATAAAGCTGCTCCCTCTTTGCCTCCGCGGATAATCAAGACTGGACATTGGATTGTATACAGCTTATCCCAAAATGAAACAAAATGAGACTCTATTTGAATACCTTGTAAAGTTTGTCTATTCATCCGGTCACCAATACTTTTTCCACGCCAGGGTGGCTGTGCTGTAAAATACTCAACCCATCCTTCTGGAAGTTGAGAATGTATAGCTGGATAATCCCCTAACACAAGGCCTTTAAGAGCTGTAACATTTGTAAGAGCATAGCCAAGAGCATAGGAAACACCTCTTGAATAGCCCATTAGTAGAACGTCATTTATGTGAAGATGTTTAATAACCGACTCTATATCGCTAATATGGTCTTCCAATGTATATCCTTCCGAAGGAGCATCGCTATGTCCCCTGCCACGCAAAGTAATAGTTATACATCGTAAGGATTGTAAACTTTCCATAAGGAGGATATAATCCTCTGCAGATTCAGAAAGCCCAGGAACAATGATTAACGGAACTCCATCATTAGTTTCCTTGCTTCCGCTATCAATAAAGTGAATGTATGTGCCATTATTGGAAACTTTGCCATGTTTAAACATAATTTCTCACTCCCCTTATAGAGTTTAGGTGTTTTATTGTAAATCTTCATGTACCCCTTATTTAGTACTATAGTATACTCCGAAGTTATTAATCAAAAAAGGAAAGCAATATGAAAACCCAGCGTTGCTTTAATGCTCCGGGCTTTGTTCACATTTAATTTAGGGAATGGTGTAGCAGGTAAGCGGTGGTATACGTCTAATTATTAACAAAACAAAGGTAAACGAATAAGGAGGTATATCAATGAAATATCAATTAAGTTTGACCCTGCTATTATTTTTTCTATTGCTACTTACTGCTTGTTCTGAAAAACAAAAACTACTAACCAGAATCGATGTCCAAAAGTTGAATGAAAATGGAGTATATGAGGATGTAGCGCTGATAGTTGAAGAGGAGAAACTTGAAAACATTAGGCAATCTTTTGATAAGGTAAAATGGAATCCAAATGCGGAAATGAAACAAGCTTCAAAAGCTGATTATATCATGACCTTCTTTTATGAAGAGGATAAGAATATGCCTGAACGGCTTTACGAGTACCAAATATGGTTTGTTAATAATGGAACTGCAACATTTCTCAGCAGTGAAGAATCAGAAGGCTATGGGAGATTAGCAAAAGAACATGCTGAAGACCTTAAAACCGTAATATTGCCAATAGTAGGTTATTAATAAATATGAGCCAGAAGTCCGAATGTTCGGGGCTCCTGGCTTCTTTCATTTTCAATCCATTACCAATCTTATGATTGTTTTAGAAAATCTATCTCAATTTCATTTTTTCGTGGTTCACGTTTGAACAGATATTCACCATTGCGGATGGATGCAAGGACTTCTGCGCGTTCACGAATGGCTTGGTAGGCATCCTGTGCATCTAATATGATAAAGTTAGCTGGTTTCCCCGCTTCAATCCCATACTCATCGTTTACTCTCATAATGTTTGCTCCATTATAAGTGATCAGGTCGAACGCCTTGTTGATTTCATCGATATGTGTGTAATGAGCTAAATGGATTCCATTATCTAAAATGTTCATCATATTTCCATTGCCAAGTGGGTACCAGTAATCCGCTATGGAATCCTGGGCAAACGCAACATTATTCCCGTTCTCTAACAGTTCCTTCACTCGTGTCAGTCCCCGACGTTTTGGATAACTGTCGCCCCGGCCTTGTAAATGAGCATTTTCAGTTGGACAAGAAATGAAGTTGATTTTTGATTCCCTGAATAAGCCCATCATTTTATTAGCATAACTGTTTTCTACAGAACCGAAGCTGCAAGTATGGCTTGCCGTTGTATGCTCACCGTAGTCTTTTTCCATAACAAGTGCATTTAACACTTCTAAAAATCGGCTATTTGGATCATCGTTTTCATCACAGTGAATATCAATCATCACATTGTATTTTATGGCCATGTCGACAATACGTCTTAATGATTCCACACCATGTTCATAGGAAATTTCAAAGTGAGGGATTCCTCCTGCTGCATCAGCACCCATTTCGAGTGCTTGTTCCATTAAATGTTCCGCACCTTCATATCGGAAGAATCCTTCCTGAGGAAATGCTACCAGCTGCAATGTAACAACATCTTTCAGTTCTTCGCGCAGTTTAATCAAAGCTTTCATCCCTGCTAAATTGGGTTCTGTGATATCTACATGTGTACGGATAAACTGAACCCCATGACTCACTTCTTTTTGGATCCCTTTAATCGCACGCTCACGAACCATTTCTTCCGTCAGTGACTTTTTGTTATCACTCCACCGCTGTATCCCTTCAAATAACGTACCGGACACATTTGCATTTCCTTCGCCTAGCCCTGAAAAGATATAATCTAGATGTAAATGGGGGTCAACATAAGGAGGCAGCACCAAACGGCCATTTAAATCAATCACCTCATCTGCGTTTCCTAAATCATTGCCAATTGCTTTAAATTGACCGTTTTCTACTAAAATTTCATGAGATTGCGGATCTCCATAGATAGTCGCATTGATGAATTTTTTCATATCTACATGTCTCCTTTGCTTAATCATTAATAGCTAGTATATCAAATTATACCAATATAACTAATGCAGGCGACTTGACATGTGTCTATTCAACTAATAAATAAAAACCAGGAGCTCCAAAAAGGAAGCTCCTGGCTAGTATAGTATCTTATTGAATTGCCTGCTCGTGGTATAGATGTGGCATCTTCTGTTCTTTGCCTTTTTTAGCCTTTGGTCCCTGGTTGTCCGGTCTGACGATGTCGTAAACCGCAGTACCCACAATTTCAGCTACATCCTGAAGTTTTTCCTTGCTGATCTTATCAATTGTGTCTTCAGGTGTATGGTACCATGGCTCAAGTGGACGGTGGATAAATGACGCTGATGGAATTCCAACCTCTGTAAAAGCAACATGGTCACTGCTTCCTCCCGTCTCCAATGGGGTTGCTGCCCCATTAAGGCGTGCACTTGATGCCTGTGCATGGTCCGACACAATGTTCGGATTGCCATCTGCTACGTTGATGACGAGGTTTCCTGCATCTCTGCTTCCTACCATGTCCATATTGAAGTAACCAGTGAAGCGTTCTTTTTCATCAGCTGAAAGCTGGCTCGCATAATAACGGGAACCAATCAAGCCAAGTTCTTCAGCGCCAAACGTGATGAAGCGGATTTCCCTGTCTGTTGGCAGGTCCTTCATTACACGGGCCAGTTCAAGTACCATTGAGGTTCCGGATGCATCGTCGTTGGCGCCAGGTGCACCTTGGACTGAATCGTGGTGAGCACCCAGGGCAAGAATATCATTAGTTCCTTTATTTTTATTAGTAGGAGCTTTTGTCGCGATTACGTTATGGGATTTGCGTATTCCACCCTCTGCCCCTACAATATTAATTGTTGCAGAAGGTTTCGTTCCGCTATTAACGGCAGCAAGTAGAGCTTGTCCAGATTCCTGAGAGATGGATACAACAGGAACAAACTTATCATTCGGGGCGCCAAGTGTGCCATTCAGGACTCCAGCGGCATTGTTAAAAATAATGACCCCTTCTGCGCCTTTAGCTGCTGCGTTCAGTACTTTGTCTGCGAAGGAAACACCTTGGCCGCGCTGAACCAATGCAATTTTTCCAGTCAGATCAAGATCAGCAACATCCGAGGCGCTTCCAAAACCTGCATACACCAGTTCACCGGTTACATTTCCGTCGAGTCCGTATGTAAAGGATTTTGGCTCAAGATTTGAAAAACCATCCACTTGCAGCTGTACAGTATGAGGAGCGGTATACCCATAGAATTCGAATTCCTGAAGTTCTGTCTTGTAGCCGTAAGACTCGAATTGCTGTTTTACGTACTGAATCGCTTTCTGTTCGGCCTCTGTACCGGCAACCCGTGGTGTTCTGGATAAATACTCGATATTGTTGTAGATATTATCGACGTTGATTTTGTTCAGAACCTTGTTGTCTAAGTGAAATGACTGAACTTGCTGCGACTCTGCAGGCTTTGCATTGGCAGGAACCACTGCAAATGTACTAAATGCGAGACCTGCTGCTAAAGCAAAGGGAATCAAAGGCTTTTTCTTCATAGAACTCCTCCTAAAATAGTAAAATTGGTCCAACACTCAAATAATATAATATTCAAAATATATTTAATAGTTAGTTTATTCCTATTTTGTTGTGGGTCTAAAGACTTGTTTAAGGTCATTTCCACCATGTAAAACAATAAAACATAAGATTCGTATGACTTTAGTAACAGAAAAAGAAAAAACGCTCAGTTCTCTGAGCATAATGAATATGAAAGATTTTGCTGTAACTGTACTCTTACGTTAGTAGTGATTAGATTAGCCTAGCCTATTTTAACTGCTAATTACATCTACTTCTGCAAGTTCAATTCTAATCGCGATCTTTGCTTGTTTTTTAGTAACCTATAACTATATAAAATCAAAGAACTAATAAAGAATACCGATGCTAGCTGAATGACCCAATAAAAACGAATAACATTATATGAACTGGTAACAAGGTACGTGTCTTCTGTGTTAGGGTGTATCATTGGAATTCGCTCTTCTATCGTTTCAATAAAAGCCGAATCATCCTGGGAGAATCCCTCTGTTCCAATCGTTTTAAAGACAACAGGCGATGATGGATGTGTTCCTTTTGTAATGACTATATTTTTAATCATTCCTTTTTCTATCGCTCGATTAACATCCGTCTTGAGTGTTTCAACAATTGGCTTATTGTCAAAGAAGAGCGCTCCTTCGATATTATTGTAAAAATATTGTCTTTGTTGCTCATTAACTTTTTCTACTCCCCATGCAAAACCAACCAGTATAAAAGATAAACAAAATAATACCAATGAAGCAATAAACCTTTTGTCTTTCAGTTTACTTTTCTTATGTTTAGTTCCAGCTTCAAATATGTCTGCTTCTCCTCCAAATTGCTCTAATGCTTCCGAAACAGCTTCATCTTCAGTCAATCCCTTACTTTTTGCTTCTTCAATATGCTCAAGCAGGTGTGTCCGCATTTCTTCTTTCATTTCTTCCTTTTCTCGAAGGCTTAAGGAAGATTCCTTATATAATTCATCCAAAAATTGATTAATTCTTTCCATGATCATTCCCCTCCAAAAAAGACTGTAAAATGTTCTTTAAGACAAGCCATTCATTTTGGCTGCTTTTAAACTCTTCAATGCCGGTACTTGTTATTCGGTAATATTTCCTTCGCGCTGCACCCTCTGAATCAGTCCAATACCCTTCGATTAACAATTTTGTTTCAAGTCTCTTTAGTGCTGGATACAAGGTTCCCTCCTTTAGTACGAAACTATTTCCACTCACTTTTTTCATTTTCTTGCTCATTTCATAACCATATAGGTCTTCGTCAACTAGCAGACTTAATATAATGACATCTATGTATCCCTTAAGCCATTCTTTTCGAATTTCCAAAATTTACACCTCCACACTGGAAATATATCACACTATACTTTGTGTTACAAGGTATATTGTATTATAAAAGGGAGTGGGATTTTCCCACTCCCTGTAAAGAATTTTTCACTCTAATTCAAGGTAGCGCTTTTCGACGAAACTACGTCCTCCGCCATTTTCCTCAATTTATATTTTTGAATCTTACCTGATGCGGTTGTTGGAAACGAGTCACAGAATTCAATATATCGCGGGATTTTAAACCGTGCGATTTTACCAAGACAGAAATTCCTGATCTCATCAGCAGTTGCGGTTTGCCCCTCTTTCAACTGGATCCAGGCCACTACTTCTTCTCCGAATTTTTCATCTGGGATACCGACGATTTGAACGTCAAGTACCGCTGGATGCTGATAGAGGAATTCTTCAACTTCGCGCGGATAGATGTTTTCACCGCCGCGAATGATCATGTCCTTAAGCCGTCCCGTAATCCGGCAGTAGCCATTTTCGTCCATGACGGCCAAGTCGCCGGTATGGAGCCACCCGTCTTTATCAATCGCTTCCCTGGTTGCTTCGGGATTTTTATAATAACCTTTCATCACATGGTATCCGCGTGTGCAAAGTTCACCCTGCTGGCCATTTGGCACTTCTTCATTCGTAACCGGGTCGATGATCTTGACCTCGACATTCGGCAGCGCCTTTCCGACTGTTGCTACCCGCAGCTCGATTGGGTCGTCGGTCCGGGTTTGTGTAATAACAGGTGATGCCTCTGTCTGGCCGTAGCAAATCGTAATCTCACTTGCCCCCATCTTTTCAATCACTGCTTTCATGACTTCGATCGGACAGTTGGAGCCAGCCATTACGCCAGTCCTTAAGGTAGATAAATTATATTTTTCAAAATCGGTATGATTCAACTCGGCGATGAACATGGTTGGAACTCCGTGAAGTGCTGTACATTTTTCTTTTTCAACGGCCTCGAGAACCTTTTTCGGGTCAAATTCCTGGACAGGCACCATTGTTGCGCCAACGGATACACAGGCAAGCGTGCCAATGACGCAGCCGAAGCAATGGAAAAATGGTACCGGAATGCAAAGACGATCCCTATCAGTCAACTTCATGCATTCTGCGATATTTAGGCCATTGTTGACGAGATTGTTATGGGTAAGCATGACACCTTTCGGAAAACCGGTCGTTCCAGAAGTGTATTGCATATTGATTGGGTCTTCAGGGTCAAGAGATGCCATCCGTTTGTCCAGCTCCTCATCAGACACCTCATCCTTCAAGGCAAGGATATCGTCCCAATGCAGCATGCCAGGATAGCGGTTCTCTCCAAGGACAATGACATTTTTTAAAAAAGGAAGTTTCTTGGACTTCAAGCGGCCTGGCTCGGCAGTTTTTAGCTCTGGTACAATTTCATAGAGCATGTCAATATAGGATGCATCCTTAAATTTTTCCATCAGGATGAGTGTGGTTGAGTCCGATTGCTTCAGAAGGTATTCAAGCTCCGCAGTTCGGTAGCTGGTGTTGACAGTGACAAGAACTGCACCCATCTTGCCAGTCGCAAACTGTGCCGTTACCCATTCTGGACGGTTTGTTGACCAGATAGCCACATGCTCCCCTGCTTCAATTCCAATCTTCATCAATCCTTTGGCAACATCTCGGCAAAGGATTTCAAATTGCTGGTACGTATAACGCAATCCTCTGTCCGGATAGACGACAGCATCCTGATTCGGAAGCCTTTCTGCTGTCTCCTGGAGCAGTTTTCCAACTGTAGTATTCATTGCTTCTGCCATTCCCAAAAAACCTCCTTTTGCATTTGTTAAAACCGGAAGTTGTATAATATGTAATCGCTGTCATTTATTATAGAACGAATTTTCTAATTTTTCCATTTTCAATCAAAAAATTTGGTAATTCATTTACATTTTAAAAGGATTTTATTGGTTATTGCCGAAAAGGTTAAACTAAGAAAAGTTTGGGGGCTGACGAATGAAAAAAATACGAATAAAGTCGATTATTTTTGCCATCTTCCTTTTAACGCTAATTGGGTGCTCTAACAAGGGGGATCAGGAGTATGATTTAAACCAACTAACTAGAGTGGATGTTGTTATGTCCACAGAAGAAAACAAAGAACAAGAAACCATCATAATGGAAGAAGAAAAGCTTGAAACCATAAGAGAAGTGATTGAAAGTATTGACTGGGAACAAAATGTGAAGTCTGAGATGACGAGAAAAGAAGATTTCAAAGTAACTTTATTCATAACCGAGGATAAAAACATGCCAGAAAGGCTATATGAATATTTTATCTTGTTTAATCAGAGCGACGGGTCAGCGACAATTATTGACAGAGAAAAGAATGCTGTCGGAACTTTGGACAAGGAAAATGCCCAAATGCTGAATGAAATTTTGACGAAAAACTAAAAGAGCAGGTTCGCCCTGCTCTTTTGCATTCTATGGAATAACAATAGTCTTACGCGATGTGTAAACCTTGTAAAAAGGAGTTGAAATCCATTTTCCCCATCCGTTCCGCCTTGTTCCCTTACTGGATATCACCTTCTAGGATAGTTCCTTATTAAGTTTAGGGTATTCCGGCGGACTTGCCTAAAAAATATGTAATGGTCAAATTCAAATAAAAGCAAAATTGGCGGTTGATTATACCTGAAACACCTCACCCGCCAATAGCAAATGTTTTGTTGTGAGCTACTTAAACATAAAGATGTTCTAAATTTGTTGTTCGACTTTGTCTTGATTCACTAAGCCAGCTTCGATTTTCACCATTTCAAGATCCAGCTTTCTTTCTTCCAATTCGATTTGTTTCATTTTTAGTTCATATTTCTTTTTGTTTTCGTACCCATAATATAGGAGACTTAGCCCAACTATTATTGTTATGTAAAACCATAAATCCATAAATCTCACCTCATTTCTCCTTTACATATTAAAGGCTTCACCACAGAGATGCTGTTTTCCTCCATTAATAAAGGTTTCTTTGCTAAAGCTTTGCCAAACACACTAGTCATTTTTGAAATTATATTAAAAAATGGTGTCAGCATCCTGACACCATTATACGTTAAGTTATAGGGCTTTTTTCAACAAACTAGTGCAAATTAGACTGTTGGATGGCGTGATCGTTTTTTAAAGATCCTTTACTTGTTTGCCTAACCCTTTATGAGGGTGTTGTTTGGCCATTTTGGATACAATTTGGCCTTTGTTGGCTGGCGGCTGGTTCTTTACCTCGTCTTTGTCTTCATCTTTATCAATATCTTCTTTATCTTCATCCTTGTCAGGATCGTCCTTATCTTCATTGTCATCTTCATCGTCTGGCAGCTTTAATTCAGGAGCTTTAGAAGCCGTCGGCTGTATGGATTGTATTTCTTTATCCAAAAGCGATGAAATTCCATTTCCTCCAGTTACTGTACCTGATTCTACTAATGTTAATAGTGAATCAAGGCTTTCCACTGTTAACCCTTCTGCCTTTATTGTAGATAGAAGTGTTTTAGAAGAAGTTGAGTCTTCCGCTTGCCATTTTAATTTTTCCAGGTCAATCACCTTTTGCCCGAGCAGACCATCAGCATCCTTGTAGGTGACAAGAAAGAGTTGCTGGCTTAAAACCTTTTGAAAAACAGGTTTTTTTACCTTCGCAGGCTCGTCCGCATAGGTTGGTGAGATTGATGCAAATCCAAATAGTCCCACGGCGCATACAGCACTAGTAATCATAGGTTTTTTCATGAAGAATACCTCCTAAGATGTGTGTTTGGTTTTGCAACCACTCCTTTTTTACCCTTCTATCAAAAGAATAGACCCCAATTTTCAAAAAATAGGAAAAAGGTAAATCCGAACTAGATTTGTAAGATTTTTAACATTGAGTGATTAAATTGACATGTGAAAAAGGTTACTAAACCAAGTTAGCAATTCTCATAATTCTCCTCGGATACTTCTATGCATTTTAACATTTATAGATTATAAACGACCTCTATAAAAAGGGTTGTTAAAATTAAGGTTTAATGGATATTTATGTTAAAATTGAAAGCGAGTACATCAAACTCTGGAGGGTTGAAGAAAGCGAGTAAATACGAAGGAGATACACGTATGAAGGAACACTTTGAAAAAAACATAAAATGGTATCTTCTCGGAATTCTTGTTCTGTATATTATTCCTCGTTTTTTTCTTTATGAGTGGAAGGGCTTAACCTTGGAAACAAACTGGGGCATAGTGATTCAAATTTTTATTATGGCATTTCTTTTTTTAATACTAAATAGAAAAACGTAAATTTTGGCCACGCTGTAGTTTAGTGGCCAAGGAATAATGCGGGAGTCGGGAGTGGTCTAGCCATGAAGAAATATCTATACTTTTCTTTATCAATTATTTTTGTTGGTACTTCCCTTTTTCTTTATATTTATCGCGAACAAAATTTAGTTGATGTAATGGATATAGACCGTGTTGAGAAAATTTATATCATCCTTCAAAATAACGGACCTGAGGAATTTGAACTTATAAAACCAGATGATGAAATAATGAATAAACTCTCCGCCTTCCTTAAGCAATATCGTGTAAAACTAACGAATAAAAATGGTTGGACTTCTGATCACGAAAATGAACAATTTACGCTTTACCTCGGGTATGAAGGTGGAAATATGGAAATTTTCACTGTTGAACGAGATGTAGTTGTATCAACCCGAATTTACGACGTAGTAAATCCTCCTTTGGATTATCAATTCATTCAGGAGTTGGAACGGGAAATCAAATCTGACGAAAATAAATAATTATTGGACTATAATGGCTATCAATAGAAAGGGCGATTAATCCTTATTGGATTAACTCGCCGGTTTTGCTAGCTTAAAAGTCGCTGCCATTGCTTTTAAAAATCAACAACCTTTGTTATTCGTTTAGTAAAATCATTCTTCTTGCAGATTCAGGGCTGTCTTCCCCGCTTTTATTTTTAACAGGTGCAAACTCCTTTTCTCTTGGGACCTGCAGTACAGCAATCGATTCAGCTTCAGGAAACAAATCAAAATAAAATTGCTCCAGTTTGTAGCCATTTGGTTCTGCTGGTTTTATTTCTTTACCGCTGTCATCCACGGTCGGTATCGATTTATGTGCAAAATGATATGGAAGGGATTTGTCCGCTATTTCTTTTACAAAATCCAGCTTGAATAAATGAATGCTTATATGAGCATTCGTCATATCCGGATTTTCACTTTCCTCTTTGGTCATTTCCGAGTACTCAATGACAGACGGTTTTCCGTCCATCAGACAGAATACTCCTACTTTCTCTTGCGGATTCCTTTTAGCCGCTGATTTACTGGCTATTGGTGAGTCCTTTTCATCGGCAAAGCCGACAAATAGCGGATCGGCAATTTTTATAATCGCATTGTCAACATTATACATAAATATCCACTTTACTCCCCGCTTCTCCATGTCCTCTAGTGCACCGCTCGATTTCAGAGCTGAAAATACTCCGCCGTTTCCGTTCGGCGAAACAGAAAGGCTCGACTTTGTTTTTAACATCAATTTGCCATCAGGCGTTAATGTAGGTGCTGTCGGCTGAACGAAAAAGCTGATGTTCTCTGGATTGTATCCAAAGTAATTGTGCTGATGAAAGAACTCCCTTGTTTCCTCATCATTAATCGGGCTTGTCATGATATACCATGGGATCATATTATCCGTTTGGTTGTAGAGCTTAAGCAGCCGTTTTGCCTGAAGCTCAAATAATGATTCATGCCCAGGCAGCCCAATGTCATACGTTCCTTTTGGCCCATCATGTCCAAGCCTGGTTCCCTGCCCTCCCGCTAGGAGAACGGCTGCTACTTTTCCTTTTTGAATCAATTCCAAACCGTTTTGTTCATATTCTTGTTTCTTTTTCTCTGATAACTCCTCTAATACTTCGTATGTTACAGGCTCGACACTCTTTCTTTCTGGATTGTCAGCAGAAGTAAGTTTTTCAGCTGCAGAGCTGATTTCTTTTAAGTTGACCTTGTCTATGTCGTCCATCAGCTGTTCTTGTTGGCTTTCCGAAAGTTCATCCCAAAAGGCTAGAAGATGCGACTGATTAAATTCTTTCAATGTTTCTTGTATTTTTGAAAAACGATTCATAATAAAAACCTCTCCATTTTAAAAAAATTTATTTAACCTGTATATATAGTGTAACAAAAAAAGGAGCTGCAACTACAACTCCTTGTTCTCTGTACCCGTTTAATCCACTTAATATGAAAAAAAGTTATTTTTCCCATAGCTCCACTAGTCTGCCATCCGGGTCTTCAACCCAAATGAACTTACCAAATTCACTTACCTCTTTTTCCTTTACAAGAGGTACACCTATTTGTTGAAGATGCTTTATAGTCTCCTCTAGATTATAAACATCAAAATTTAACATCACTTGCTGCTCTGTTGGGAAGTAAGGGTCGTTTTCTGCAAAAAAAGAAAAGATTGTTTCATTTTCAGAGTGTTGTTTAATAATAGTCCCATTTCAATTATTTATTTCAACATTAAGCACATCACTGTACCACTTTTTTGTTGCTTCAAGATTTTTAGCCCTCCAAAATATACCTCCGAAACCCTTTATAATCATAAAAAATAAGCTCCCTTTTCTATTAATTTGAAGTTCAAGAAATAATTGCAACAATGTTACTCTATTGTTCAAGCTAACAATCTGACAACTGAGTTTTTGTCCATTCGTGCACCAATTATCTTATAAGAAAAGACTTTCCATTCACGAAGATATAGCTCTGCTTTTTTAACAAAAGATTTCATGAATGTTCCCATCAGGATCTGCAAAAAAAGCAGTTGTTTGGCCCCATGGCATTTGTGAAGGTTCTTTAATCGGGGTAGCTCCTTTTTCTATTATTTCTTTATACGATTGCTCTACTTCCTCTGGTGTTTCACAAGGGAAAGCCAACTCAAAAGATTGTCCCTTCTTTTCCTCTTTAAAAGAACTGTGTCCATCAGTGATATCAGACATAGTTTCCCTGGAACAAATAGAAAACCTTACTCCCTCATTATCGAACTCAACATAACCCGGAGCTTCACTTTTGACTGTAAAGCCTAAAACATCGCGGTAAAAAATAGTCATTCCTGCCATGTCATCGGTAACTATTGTTACCAGGTTAATTTGTGCTTTCATTTCATCTACTCCTTTTTCTCTTCGATCATACCGTGATGGTGCAGAGCCTTTAAAACATCCATTGTCCATATACTTTTCCAAACAATAGCCGCTTCTTTATCACAATTCCAATTCAAAATGAAATGTCCATCCTCTGACTGGGTATCGATTTCCTTTTCCAAACTTTTGATAACAAACTCTTTAATTGGCAAATACAACGGACTTTCAGGTGAATGGGCAAAGAAAAACGGTTTTGCGCAATAAGTAGTTGCCCATTTTTCGGAATCAATTTCTATGATTTCATTAATATCTTTTTTTAATTGTTTCAAAATAATAGACTTGTATGGTTCATCTGTTCTTACTGCCAAGCGAAGTAAACTGAGCGCTTCCAGAAAGTAAAATTGCCTTGGTTCATCTGAAGTCTGAATAGTACCCATATTAGCTATGGCATTTTCGGTAACATTCTTTAGAAAATCGTCTGGAACTAATTCGCGATACTCATTAAGATAACCAACCAATTCAGCACAAGGATTATCGGTCCAACCCTTGCTTCTTTGGTTAGGTCTCGGGTGCCAACATTTTAGTTCGTGGTCATATGAGCCTATTATGTATTGAATGCCTTTGTGCACTACAACGTCATCCGGAGAAGCACCAACTTCACTAAGATACTGAAAAGCCATGCTGGTATCCATCCCATTTGGAATTACAGGATGACCTTCTCCCATATTCCTAAATCCGCCATTTTCTCCTTGGTACTGCTCCAATATAGAAATAACATGTTGCGCATTGCCATTTTCAAAATGAAAACGAAATAATTCCTGTTCTAAGTCCCTTCCGTAATTCATTAGATAACTTCGAGCTAGCTGAAAATTTTCAGATGATAATGTACGAACTTTATACCCCTCCCTTTGAGTAAGACATAACTCACTGTCCTAGGAATTTTTAAACAAGTCGATTGGATAAAATTGCTGATTTACTATTGAGTCAATAATTTTCTGTAAAACAACTGGATCACGAAGTTCCCCTTCATTTACATGTAAGGTTTCTGATAAACGGATCCATCTACTATCTATAATTTCTTCTTCCGCTAAACATAATTTTCCGCCTATTATTTCACCAATGAAATGAAACAGAATAATTTGGTGGCCCGTACTGCTTGTAAAATTGTAAACTCCAGTTGAATTTATAAGCCTTACATCGTATCCTGTTTCTTCTTTTACTTCCCTGCAAGCTGCACCTATAATATCTTCACCTTGTTCAATTCTTCCTGAAGAGAAATTCCACTTATTGAGTGCAGATGGTTTATTTTCTTTAATCATTAAAACCATATTATCTCTAATAATAGAAACGCTGGCCACTAAGACCATTCCATTATGATTCATATTGTTCTCCCTACACCTTTTAGTCTAGCTGTGCAACTTCTTAACTACCTCTTTTATTATTGAAATTGAATATTCTTTGAGAGTTTAGTCTTAATACGGATACATTTATTTAAATGTAGAAAAATATGTCTTGTTGCTGGCATCAAAATTAATCCCGCAATAGTTTTGTTGCCCCAATATTCCGCTAACCACCTTGAATTCTCCAAAACTGCGTTTTCATCAAATAGCCGTTTAATTCTGCTTTCTTCAACTTTCAACTTAAATTGTCCTGGTTTCATAACAGTAATAATTTCTTGGGTTCGTCTGCCCACCGATGCTCTATATGCCAGTAATGAATCAATATCAATTTTGGAACTTAATTCAGCGATCTCACTTTCACTCATATCATTTCCTGAATGAGCAAATGGAATATTCATTTTATTAAGCCAATCAGTAGTATTAAGAACCTGTTGCTCATCAGCTACTAAAATATTCATTGTCATATCCTCTATTCGGGAAATGTGCCATAAGTGCCACACAATTGAATTTCTAGTATCGGGATTTTGGACGGGATATTGCCTAAAAGTTGCTTCATTAAGATTTTCCAACAATGCATCTTCCAGTGTGAGATGAGTCGCTTTACCAATTGTTGAAGTAGAATGCAGTAAAGAATGCTGGGAAAGGATTAATTGAACTGCCTGTGAATGTACTTCTGGTTTTAAAATTATTTCTTTTAGTTTCTTATGATTTTCATTCCATACCTTACGTTGTTTCATATCCATAAAAATGATTCGCTCCTAAATTGTATTATTTAATATACGAAGGAACTTTAACTGACACGTCTCTCTAGCAACCCTTTATTTTTCCGTTTGGACATCTTGATTTATTAATTTTAGAATACTATCTATTACAATCTTAGGGTTTTCAAGATGAACGGAATGCCCGGTATCTGCTTCAATAACTTCTGTGTTGTTTGTTAAATCGGTAAAGAGTAACTGATTTTTCTTCCAACCTTCAGGCTGATTTTTTGCGCTGATTACTACAACACGTAAATCTTTTCTCAAGGGTTTGGAAGTTACTAGTTGTTGAGCGGATGTTACGCTGTCCACATATTCTTGGTATGCTGTTTTATATGCACCAAGTGTATATCCGATGTAGTTTAGTGACTCATCGTATTCCTTTGCAAGAAACCTCCTGCCTATCCTCTGCTTAAACATTCTCGGTATACCTACTAATGAGGTAACATATCCAGCAGTCATGAGCCTTCTAAAATTCTTAATTCGTTTCCTATTCTCCTGGGAAAGAACATATTGATTCTCGTGGGCAGCATCTTCCAAAACAAGGCCGATAACCTCATCAGGATACATACTGGCAAACAGTCTCATTGAAAGGCCTCCAAATGAATGGCCGACTAGTATATATGGTGGTTTTATTTTAAGTTGACTAAGGACATCTCGTATTTCCTCAACACTATCTAATGAGGTCATCGTTTTCCTCTTCGTCTTACTCCAGCCATAGTTCCCTCTATCATAAGATATTACACGGGCAACCTTGGAAATTTCGGGCTGAACATAACACCAATCAATCGAAATAGAACTATATCCTGCTTCCAGAATGACAGTGACAGGTCCTTCCCCAGTCACTATTGCGTGTACCTCTGACATGCTCGTTTTAATTATCTGCCCCGGCGGGTTAACTTTGTTTTTTCTATTCATAGATAAATTCCAAAGTGTTAAGGGAAATCCCATAATACCTAACATGTTTCTAGCGATAGTCGGAAAAATCACAAATACCTCCAAAATATAACAATTTTTTATTGGAGAATATAATTCGATAATGGTTAGTGTAATCCTTCTTTTTTCCACAGAATAAGAAAAAAGGCCGCCTCTTATTGGCGACACAATTTAAAGAGCGTTATCTCTCGAGGATTTCTAAAGAAAATAATATCAGTACTATTTTAAGAAAGTATTTTTCAATTCCTGGAGAGTATGTTACATTATTATTTTGTTCTTGAGCAAACTTGCATCAAGGGAAAGTATTCAACTAGGGGAAATTAGGAAGGAAGATAAGATGGATAGGCGTATTTATTTTTTAATGATCATTTCCTTTGTAATCGGCATGGTTGAACTGATCATTAGTGGCATATTGGATTTGATTGCCGAAGATTTAAATGTAAGCATCGGACAAGCCGGTTTACTGATAACTGTTTTTGCATTAATATTTGCAGTTGCATCACCCATTTTACTCGTCATGACTGCCAAAATTGAAAGAAAGCGGCTGATGTTAGTTTGCTTATACATCTTTTTAATTGGTTGTATCGTGACGGTATTTGCCCCTACTTATTCGATTTTGTTTTTAGGTAGAATTATTTTAGCTTTAAGTGGAGCGCTCTTAATCATCCTGTGTTTGGTAATGGCTCCCAGCTTAGCAGGAGAACAGTATAAAGGCAGGGCGATTGGGATTGTTTCCATGGGAGTAAGTGCTTCATTAGTATTAGGGGTACCAATCGGGCTAATTCTTGGAAATAGTTTTGGATGGAGAGCACCTTTCGTCGTTATAACTGCGCTTACAGCATTATCTATAATTGGCGTCCATCTATTAATGGGACGTATAGAACCAAAACCTCAAATTCCGTTAAGGCAGCAGCTTGCAGCATTTAAAAATCACAAAATCACATTAGGACTGACAACAACATTTCTGTATATGACTGGTCATTCCATTATGTATTCTTACTTTAAACCTTATTTAGAAGCAACCACTAATTTCAATGCTAATTGGATTAGTATTATCTATTTAATATTTGGTTTTGCTGCAGTATGCGGTGGTGGAATTGGCGGCGTAATGGCGGATTCACTGGGCTCTAGAAAAACAATGGTCATCTCTTTAGCAATTTTTAGTGGTCTATTCTTTGTATTTCCATATACAACAGATATATTTCCAGTCTTTATCGTTATCCTTATTGTATGGGGGATTCTCAGTTGGGCGATTTCACCGGCAATGCAATCTTATTTGATTGAAAACGCGCCTGAATCATCGGAAATTCAGCAAAGCTTGAATAATTCCGCTCTTCATTTAGGTGTAGCAGCCGGTTCAGTTATTGGAGCTGGTATAGTAGACACACTTTCAATTACCGTTAACCCAATTGCAGCCGGAATATTAATCTTCTTCTCATTCATAACTGTAGTCCTTTCTGTTAGCAGCAAGAGTAAGACTTTGTATAAACCAAAGAGCGCAAATTGAGTTAGTTCAATTTGCGCTTTTTAACGATTCATTTACTGATCACAACATCACTTCATTTCAACATTTAAAATAGTCCCGGTCCGTTCCATGTAGGTGAAACGATAAGTCTTCCCTTCTTCTAGCCGAAATAGGTCCAGCAGAAGCGTAAGGTCATGGTCAAGTTCTTCGGTTTCTATCAATGCTATATCATTATCTGTGTAGCGGCCGCCGCCGGTATATACATCAACAACTTTAAGATCCTCTACCTTCGCTGCGCCATTTTTATAATCCTGTATATCTCTCAAACTATTCATTGTTAGAGAACTTAGTGCATTAAAAACAAAAACAGCCATGGCTATAAAAATTATCCCTGCCCCGCCCCATGCAAACACCTGGGTCTTTCTTATTTTCTGGGGATTTTTGAATGCGATGACAAGGCTGGAATAAATGAAAAAGAGTAGTAGGGTTAATGCAGACAAGTACAAAAAAGCAGTTCCCATGGACTCCGACACAAATGCTAGATAAAGATCGGTAATGAACATTATTTTTATGAAAATAAAAGCTCCACCTAACAAAACAAATATACTCATTACAATTAGAAAGCCATATATGATTCTTAACCTCTTACGGTTTGCAAGATCACGCTTGATTTGTTCAGGCGTTTGCGCAGCCCGCTGTTTTTTTCTAGACATTCCCACTAATTCTCCCCTTTTTTAAAAAAATCACATTAAATGCCTACAAAACGAACTTGAAGTATTTTGCCGGATTGATTAAACACAATTAAAAACTCCGGATGCTTTTTCCCAGCAAAATCAATTGGTGCTACAAATCACTTCCAAACTTCATCCAATTTATCGGAATAAAACTCAATTGCTTTTTTATAGCTAAGAATTTTATCGTCTTCTGTCGTATCAATTAAGCATTTTAATAATAACTCCATCGCTTTGCCATGTTCGTTTAGATTATATAGGGTCATCGCATAGAATGTTTGAATGGCTCTATTGTTTTGAAATAATTCGATTCCCTTTTGAAATGTCGCCTTAGACTTATCATATTCCCCTAATGTCCTATATGTACTTCCTAACCCCAATAATGCTCCTTCTAGTTCAGTAGAGGATAATCCTAATTTGATTGCATTTTCATAAAATGGCACTGCTTTCGATTCTTCACCCATTAAATCAAAACTCCAGGCACATTGATAATTTAATGATGCATGATTGGGGTTTTCCTGTATGATTTTCATCAGCAATTCGTTCGATTCTTTATACTTTCTTCTACTCCTTAAATCAATAGCGTGCTGTAAATCCTTTTCCAAGCATTCCATCTCCAATCCTCATCTTCTTTCATTCTAACCCTTAGGACTACTTATTTTAGTTTTTATTTAGAGCTCTTCGAAGTACCAAAAATAATATAAGATGATTGAATAAATTATTTCACTCATTTTGTAGTATATAGCGCGTTGCTTTGGTTCTTTACTTGTCATCTTTCCTGCGTGGTAATGAAGGCCGGAAAAGGCCAAAAATTATGGCTTACCATGCTTCAGTCAGCTTATGAAGACGGGAACAGACTAAAAAATTTTGCCTTACCGTCCTTCATTCCGCTTATGAAGGCGGGAACAGACTAAAAAATTATGCCTTACCGTCCTTCATTCCGCTTATGAAGACGGGAACAGACTAAAAAATTATGCCTTGCCGTCCTTCATCATACCGAGAAGGATGATACATCATCCATATTATAACAAATGTGAAGACCCTTCCATTTAACAATTGAGCTTTTTCTCTTCGTTATCTTCCAAGGAGGTATAATTCTACTTTTTTTACGGTCTGATAAACAGGAAAAGCCACGGTGCTGTCATGGCAACGTGGCTTTTAACTGTTTATGATCTAATTAACTTCATCCCAAACGTCAAGACTTCATAACTATTTTTAAGAATATAGCCGTAATTTTGTTTATAATCGATGACAATATCATCTTCCAAATGGCTAATAACCAAAGGGTCTATCAAGACAGAAATATCATCTATTTTAAATACTTCCTCATTATTTACCTGCTCAGCCTGAGCAAGTTCATACACATATGTGGCTCCTCAGCCAGTCGTTCGGGTTTCGTTGAGTTTAATGCTTGGTTCGGTACCAAGGACTTTTTTAAGCTCATTCTTTGCATCAATTGTTATATGAATATTCATTTCTTCACCTCATTTATAAATTACCCTTCCTTGATTATAATCAACCGTGTTATCTTTACAAAGATTATGATTACAAGATCAAGTAATTTTAAAAGCAGTGGATTTGAGAACTCATCAAATCCACTGCTTTTCCTGTTCTATTGACGATAAATTCAACATTCGTATCGGTGTATAGCTTCCACTAAAAGCAATCTTCTCTTAAAATATGTTTCTATTTTAAAGAGGATAAGAAAACATTTTGGGCAGCTTTCACTCCGGCACCTTGCTCAAACTGATAGGAGAAATCCTGCAATCCTGCTTCAATTAGGGAAACTGCTTGAAGGATATCGCTAGGGAAGCAATAGCCCATATGTCCAAATCTGAAAATTTCACCTTGAAGATGACCCAAGCCACCGGCAAAATCGATGTGATATTTCTTTTTCAAATGTCCTAAAAATGCTGCCAAGTCCACTCCCTCTGGGGTGCGGATCGCTGTAATGGTTGGTGATGCGAACTCATCACTGGTTAATAGTGGGATAGACAGAGCATTCATAGCTTCTCGAACCATGTTTTTCATGACTTCATGCCGCTCAACCGTTTTCGAGAATCCCCCTTCCTCCTCGATTAAATCGCACACGGCGGAGAGACCCATTATTAGCGAAATTGATGGAGTATTAGGCGTCATTCCTTTTGCTGCCCACTCACGATAGCTTATAAAATTTAAAAAATACGCATGAGTATGATTGGCCTCTATTACTTTCCACGCCCTGTCACTTACTGCTAAAAGAGCAAGGCCAGGAGGCAGCATCATCGCTTTTTGTGACCCTGTCACCAAAATATCGATACCCCATTCATCCATTTCGGCTGGGGCACCGCCTATACAGCTTACTCCATCAACTATAAATAAGGCATCCGAATGATTGTGTACAGCTTCTGCCAATTGTTTAATAGGGTTTAAGATTCCTGTAGACGTTTCATTATACGTTGCAAAAACTGCCTTAATATTAGATAGGGGTTTCAAGAACTCAATCAGGTCTTCCTTTGTGCAAGCTTCGCCCCAATTTTGAGCTAGTTTATGTACTTTCAGACCATTTTTCTCGCATATTGAAACGAAATAATCCCCAAATGCTCCTACTGTGACAACAACAACTTCATCTCCGGGAGAAACCGTATTTACCACTGCCGCCTCTAATGCTGCTGTGCCGCCTGATGGAAGAAGCAAAATCTCCTGCTGGGTCCCAAAGACAGTTTTTACGCGTTGCGTCGTTTCTCGATATAGCTGTACAAATTCCTCGGTACGATGACTAATCATATCCTGGGCCATTGCCAATTCCACTTTTTTAGGAATTGGAGTAGGTCCAGGATGTCTAAGAATATTTCGGTACATGAATTCCCCTCCATTTTCTTTTCTCAAAATTAGTTTAGCATAATAATTACCAAAAGGAATTCCTAAAAGAAAACAAAGATATTTTACTACTCCCGTGTTGCTTTTCTACATTAAAAATAATAGAAACGCTAATCATTTTATTTCTCCATTTATTTACTAAGTTTATTTTTCGCACAATATGAAAAAAGAGCAATGGGATAGGATTCTAACCATTGCTCAATGCATTTAATTATTGCAAATCATTAATACATTTCCGTCCAAATCCTCAAAGTTAAAATAAGCAAAATCGCCAATACGCTCAATTTCTTTTACAACTTTAATTCCTTTGTTTTTAATAAATTCGTATGCTTCATCAATATAATTGACGAAGAAATTAAATAAAACATGATCCGAAGGTTTTAGTTTAAAGCTCGGATCGAAAGTGTGGTCATCCAAAGTAAGTCCAGTTTCTGATGTAACAGGGATATTGTAAACAGGAGAAGCAACTTTACCTTTACTAAAGGGTATACCAAGTAGTTCGCTATACCATTCTACTGATTTTTCTAGATTGCTGACATGGATAAATACATTATTCACCTTACAAGCGATTGGAGAAGCAATTGAATTCATAAACATACCACCCTTTGATTCAGCTTTATTTACTAATTCTATTAATCTTAAGAAACACCTTCAAAAACCTAATAACTTCGTATTTAGAATTTATTGTACTTTTGAAGCTCACCATTTTTTCGGTAATGAATTCAACAAAAACAACGCATTTGCCTGGGGAAAAGAATATTCATTCCTATCGCAGTATTTGCATCCGTTTATTGAATAATGTCGGATAGGAAAGAAAACCAAGCATTATGCTGGTCACCGCAGCAGTACAAAGCAGAAGGAACAGAATTAACAACTGGAATTGTACTGCTTGAACCGGGTCAGCCCCGGCAATAATTTGACCGCTCATCATTCCCGGAAGCTGAACGAGCCCGATTGTTTTCTGGCTTTCAATCGTAGGTATCAAACTCGCCTTAATGGACGTAATTAAAGGGATATGAATAGCTTGCTTCGGTGTACCACCGACGGTTAAAATCAACTCTGTTTCATCATGTCTTGCCTCTATTTCTGCGGTAAAACGATTTAAGAACAGAATCGCGAGAACCATTGAGTTCCCTATAACCATCCCGCTTATCGGAATAATATATTGTGGTTCTGCAGGAGTAATGTTAAATCCGAGCAGAATACCTTGCGTGAGCAGCTCGATAAAAACAAAAGTTAGGATAAGCTTCCAGGTGATCCCCTGAATGGTGGCCCCATTTTTTCTGGCATTTTGAGTTGCCGCACCAATCATGAGTGCAACCATTAGTATGGTGTAGATAATATGTTCCGACTCAAATACGAAAGTCAGGATATATCCGACAATAAGCAGTTGAATAATTGAGCGGATCGTAGCGATCATTATATCTTTTTCAAGTTCAAGCTTTAATGTCTTTGATAATAAAAGTGGAATGAGAACGAAGACGAGGCTAAAGGATAATGCCAGGTAGCTCATTTGATGTCCCCCTTTACAAACTGTTTTACCAGTTCATTTTGTGGCTCAAGAAGGAGCTTACTTTCACCAAATTCCAAGAGTTCCCCGTCCATAATCACCCATGTCTCATCCCCGATATGTATAGCCTGCTCCAGATTATGAGTAATCCACATAATCGTAACGTGAAATTCTTTATTGATTCGAACGATCAGTTCCTCGATATCTTGCTTTGAAACCCGATCAAGTGAAGATGTAATTTCATCGAGCAATAAAATCTTTGGCCGGTTGACGAGGGTTCTCGCAATGGAAACCTTTTGCCTTTGGCCGCCGGAAAGGTCTTTTACGTCTCTCTTCAATAAGTCTTTTTCCAAACCGACGGATGTGAGAAGTTCTGCTGCTTCCTCCTCTGAAAGTGTTTCCTTTTTTAACGTACGTGGCAGTGCCAGGTTTTTATAGATGCTGCCACTAAGCATAGTTGCATTTTGCAGCGCGAGGCCGACATTTCTTCTGAGTTCGGTTGGCTCGTACTCTTCAATATTTTTTCCTGATATCCGTATGTCTCCTTTAGTTGGTGAAACGAGTCCATTAATCAGGCGGAATAATGAAGTTTTACCCGCACCAGACGGGCCGACAAGTGTCGTGATTTTTCCTGTTGAAATGGAGCCTGTAATATCTTTTATGATATTTATTGATCCAACCGAATAATCGACATGCTCAAGTTCGATAGCCTTTTCTTTTAATTCATTCATTTGTGATTCCTCTTTCGTTTCTTCTATTCTAGTAGGACTCCCAATTATAATCATAACACGCACGTGTACAAAACCTTATTGTGCAGACTTATTAGGTTATTAATAGGATTATTTCCCCCAATAGCTCGAACGAACACTTATTTTAGCCTTGGCTATTTTGTATATAAATTTGGTTTTTATTTTCAGTATTCATCGTGGATTAGATAAAAAAGCAGTTGATTTCAGCTTTACCTTGAAATCCACTGCTTTTTCTGTTCCTGAGCGTTTATTAATCAATTGGAGGATTGGCTTTCTCTCCTATTTCCTTTGCTTGCTTCATAAAAGAATCCATGCTTGCACTTATTGAAATATTTAGTCCTAAGCCTGCTTCGCGAAGAACTTCTCGTAATTCTTCAAAATTCTTTTTACCTTCTTCAGATACATCAATAAAACTATATAATTCATCATTGGGATAACGACTTAATTTAGTATACAAAGTACTAAGGATTATTTCATCATTCTCTGAAAGGATTCCCAGTTGTTCACCAGTAGTTTTACCAAGTAAAATACCGTTCAACACATCTCCTAACTTAGTTGTAACCAAGTTCGGTTCCGGCCAATTTTTCTCACTTTGATTTGCGATCACCCCTTCCAATTCTACTAAATTATATTGAACCTCTGTTAGAAGAACTTGCTCTTTCACGAAATACAAATTTACGATTTCCCAAGCAACAATTGCGATAAGAATTATATTGAAAGCAATAGAAATTCGGAATAGTAACTTCTTTTTTTGACTCAATTTCACTCCCCCTGAACGTATGGACTTGTCGAAGTATTCTTTAGTTGTGGATACTCCAATAAATCATGGTTTTGTCATTACAATTAAAGCCTTCTAAATCACAGTAATTTACTATTCTGTTTACCGTCCCTTTGTCTGAGCACAAAAGAGAAAAATGGCTGTCCCAATGTGTCGTCAGCAAAATGCTGGCATCGTGGGTAAATAAATTGACCCTCTGATTACCAATAGGAGTGTTGTCTTCGATTAAATCCCCTATATGTTGCAATTTCCGTTCAGTACCAAATTCATCTCCGCACCATATCCACTCGTGCCCTTCCTTTTTAATGGCATCTAGAATTTTATTAAGCAGTAGTTCTGAAAAAAATCCTTCAGATGGTATGATCAGTTTGTTTTCTTCACAAACATCGTGGATTATTTCTGCAGTTTCTTCATCAGCAAATTGTTTGTTTAATCCCCCTATAAATGTTCGCAGCCCGATGTCCAATTTCTTATTACTTTCAATTGAAGATAATTGAAGGAAGTTTTTCCAGGAAATTGGTTCACAATGATTGGTGATATCATTTTTCCCGAAGGAAGAGCCTTCTTTCCAATCGATTGTTTTCGGATTTATAAAAGGGTGATAATAGATAAAGATCTCCTCAAAGACTCCATAATAAAATTCCTTAATTGGTATATCTTCACTGGCGCAAACTGCATATCTATGAGGCTCAGGCAATATTCTTGTATCCGACATTTTCTCCCCCTTATTCAGTAAATTCTCCGCAAGATTTTCTACAGTAACAATTCACCAAATAGAGCCGGAATCCTTCCTTGTATAAACTCCTATCAGTAAACCATCCTTGTAATATTCGATGTTCCTGAGGATTTTACTGTAAGGCTAAACGACTTTAAATATTTTAACAAAATACGGTAACAATAAATTCATCACTCTTTTTTAGAAATAGCCTCGGAAGGCGGTACTATATCTATGAGGAAAATTAAAGCTAAATTATGGACAAATCAATATGTCATTATAATTTTATTGTCTTTAGTCATGTTCGCTTCTTTTTATATGATTACTGCGGGTTTTCCAATTTTCGTATCAACTATAACTAATAATCCAGCGGTTGCAGGAATCATGACAACGACCTTAATGTTAGCATCGTTGGTTACCCGCTTCTTTGCCAGTGTGATTATTCAAAAAGTTAATATGAAATTGCTCCTCATTATTTCCCTTATTTATTTTATAGGCACTATCGCACTTACTTTCGTAAACGACTCAATCGGATTTTTAATATTAATTCGGGCACTGCAAGGTATTGGTTTTAGTATGCTTACGATTTTAGTCTTCACGATATCAAGTAATATTGTTCCTAAATCCCGCTTAGGTGAGGGCATTGTGTTTTTCGCAATGTCTACTAGCGTTGGCACGACAATGGGGCCACTAATTGCAATTTCTTATCTTGCAAATTTCTCATTCAATTCGATGATGCTTTTAACTCTCGGGCTAATGACTTTTTCACTTGTGTGCAGTTTTTTCACTAAAAATAATACAGTTAAAAAAGAAGAAAGCCCACAGGAGACAGAGAAAGAACCTTTCTATAAGTACATGTTCGATAAGCGAGTCCTTCTTCCATCTATTTTGGTAGCTCTTAATTATATGGCGATTGCAGGAACGGTCAACTTTATAGGAGCGTTTGGAAAAGAGATTAATGTAGGCGGAAAGATTTCACAGTTTTTTATTGCACAAGGGATTGCGATGGTAGTAGTACGGTTCTTCTCTGGCAAAATTTTTGACAGATGGGGACATAGGATTCTTATTATTCCGGCTGCTGTCTCCGGTGCGGCGGGTTTGATCTTATTGGGCTTTTCTACCGGTATGGTGATGGTTTGGGTTTCAGGATTATTATTTGGAATCGCTTATGGCATCATCCATCCAACTATCCAGGCTTGGGCATTAACACTTGTTCCAGCAGAGAAAAAAGCAACGGCCAATTCCATGCTGCTAATCTTTATTGATTTCGGTTTGGCCATTGGTTCAGTTGGTCTTGGGTTCTTAGCAAAAAATGTTGGGTACGGCATGACTTTTAGTTATTCTGCAGCTTTTATGATTATCATTTTGTTATTGTATCTAGTTGGGGTCAAGAAAACGGTAGCATTAGCAGCTCATAAGGAAAAACCATCCTGAACGGACAGTACTTGCATACTAAAGTGCTGACTAGGGCTGCACCATAGTCAATAGTGGGTTTGGCGGCCCTATTTCATGTTGATTGCACCTGGATTTTTCCAGTAATTGTCTAAATGCTCATATCGGTATTGAAATGGCTCATATGAGGCTCATATCCTCAGTAAAGTGGCTCATATAATTCGGTTTCACGCATCGTACTCCGAAATGCGGTTAAGGCTGGTAAAAAAATTAAAGAGGTCAGCTTGAGTATCCTTTCGCTTCGGCTGGTGTAAAAATTATAGGAAATCATCATTTAGACAACGAAAAGACCGACTGTAATCCTTGTCGGTCATTTTTTATAGTTCATTTGGAATTTAAAGTGATGGGCCGCTAGAGGTGAATCCCTCCTTAAATTAAAGCGCTTGTTTGCTTTATTACAATTCCTCACCTTTCTCTTTGTACTGAACAATATATGGAGCAAGTAGTACACCAACAATTGATATAATGGCTCCGATACCAATGTTTACATAGCCGTTATTAAAAGGAGAAAGGAAATAAAAAACTATCCAAATTGGTAAAGTAGAAATGGCTGCAACTGTACTTCTACTAAACATGGTTATCTTATGTTTAGTGCCGCAGTTGTCACATTCAATCGGCTTATAAAACCACGAAAGGGATTTATAGATTTTCCTCCAACTAAATGGTGATTTGCAGTTTTCACATTTTTGCATACTTCCCCCTCCTTAAACATCGTTTTTGTTGTATTCAAACCTATAAAAGTTAATTGTTTATATTTATATACGATTTATAATGCTAATTCGATTCAATAATGTGAACTACCCACCACTTAATTTCTACGAAATTTGAAGTGGGGGCTTCCAAAGGCTTTCACCTTTTTCTTTTATTGCTAGGTCATCCACAAGACTAACGCCTCATGTCACTAGCCTTAAATTCGTGGCGTCCCTGCCACTACTGAAAATGAATACAGCCTATACGGGCACTGGTACCCCAGCCATAAACCCTAAATCCGACAGTATCCTGATTCCGTACTGTTTTAGATTTCTGGCCGCATTATAGTCTCGATCCATTTTTGTGCGGCAATGCTCGCACACATACACTCTCTCTAAGAGTTTCACTGTTTCCTTTTTTGAATTGCATTCACTGCATAGTTTTGTGGAAGGAAAGAATTTCTCTGCGAAGATAAGATGCTTTCCTTTTTTCTTCGCTTTATACTCCAACATGGTTCGGAACATGCCAAACCCGTTGTCATGCAATTTCTTGCCCAGGGACAGGCATTGTGCCAAATTGCTCAAATCCAGGTCTTCCACCAAAATAGCCGCATAGTCATTGGTTATCTGATTGCTTCTTTTGTTGAGAAAATCTTTTCGCTGGTTTTTTGCCTTGGCCATGGTTTTTTGATAGTTCTTAAGCGTGTTTTGATAAGTAGTTGAGTAAAGAATCCTGCCCTCAGAATCGACCAGGGCTCTATTCCTTTTCCTGGCCAATGACTTGTTCAACCGTCTCTGGCGCTTTTCAATGATCTTATGGTACCTTGGATACCCGGCTTTGCGACCCTCGCTATCCATGTATAAATCAATCTGGCTATAATCTAGCGCCAGCACTTCATTAGCCCTGATGTTACTCCGCAAAGGCTCTTGTTTCATTGGAAAATCCACAGACAGCGATACCATATAGCGATCTCCTTCCCGTTTAATGGTCGCCTTCTTGATAATCGCTTCTTTAGGTAACTCACGATGCATGGCAATCGGGATTCCATTTCGAAACTTCGGGATACATAGCAGGGATTGGTCGTTACGTTGGACGATATTAATATTTCCATTCGTTTGATTGGTGGTGTAGCTGAACTTTCCGTGCTTCTTGCTGTGGAATTTGGGGAAGCCTTTCATGTCTCGCAGAGTCGGAACATACCCAGTCGTTCGCATCTTTTTTCGGACCGCTTTTTTGTACTGCATCGGTTTTTTTGCGAATTCATCATTATATTTCTTCACCGCAGCCTGAAAACGGATTTTCGCATCATTGTAAACAAACGAATCGTTGGATTTATCGAGATAGTCATATTTCTGAGTGATGGTGGTGTAGTTAGGCGTCGTGTATTGAATGAATCCGCCTTGAAACCCGATTTTCTCCAAATGTTCGTAGAGTCCAGCTACATACTCGTTGTATACCTTCCGTTCGCATCCGAAAGAGCGTTCTATCACTTTCCTATCATCCTCAGCCGGGAAAATTGCGTAACGATACCCATACGTAACCCAACCTTCAGGTAGCACTTTTTTTGTACCTTTTATATAGTTTCCATTCTTGTCGGTAGCCATCTTTTCACCTCCCTTGTCCATGTTTGAGCGAAACTACTATATAAGAATATTTTACCAAACGGAACGTATGTTTGTCTTGTGTTAGAATATATATTTTTAACCGTTTTCATTTCTATGCCCAAACAGAAAACACACGCCATTCATCACCCACCTAAAATCTTTCGGATTTTGGAGGAAGGGGACTTCTGGCTAATTTCGTTAAAGTTTTATCACCTAAACGGACCTTTATTTCAAAATACTAGTCCCCTTTTCAAAAAAGAGGTATACTGACCTTGTATTACACGCATGAAATTCTCACTGGGAGATGAAATAATGTTATCCAATATCGGTGTACCGGGAATGATTCTGATTCTTATTGTTGCCCTGATCGTGTTCGGTCCGAATAAATTGCCAGAGATTGGCCGTGCTGTAGGAAGTTCAATTCGCGAGTTTAAGCGCGCCTCGGAAGGGCTTACTGAAGAAATTAAAAAAGAAATTAAGGAAAAATAGATGATCTAATTAAGCACCATGAAAAGCGCTCGTTTGTAACCAACATAGTACGTTTCTATAGACGGCTTCATTTTCAACTTACCCAATAATAAAAACGTGCACCTGTTTTAGCGGCAGGTGCACGTTTTTCAATTCGGCTACTTATTCAATGGTTAGCCAATCAATCATCAGATAACCTTCCGTTTTATTTTTATCTTGGCCCTTCAACTCAACAACTCCCTGATATAGTTCTTTCCCGGTTTTGATATCAAAAATTTTAAGTGAAGGAGTGCTAGACGGTTTTTGTCCAATTCTATCAGGTGTTGTAAGGATATACGCCTTTCCGTTTTTTACGGCAAATTGAAATCCTGATTCTCCATGTTCAAGTCCTGTACCAATTGAATTTACAATTTTCCCATCTTTATAGCTGTAAGTTACGAGTTGTAAACCTTTCTCACCGGACTGAGTAAAGTATAGCAAGTCACTATCGTAATACGGCAATATACGAGGTTTCATCTGAAGATCATCAGGAACGTCAACTTTAATTTCTTTGCCGATTTCTAAATCAATCATAATTAGCTCGGTGCTTACAGGTTCAGAATACGTACTTTCCTCCATTTCTATATTTTTAGAAATTTCTTTGTAAAAGAAAGCATACTGGCTTGGCTGTCTGGTATTGGTTGAATTCAGCAATTGCAAATCGGTAAATAGGTTTTCAGCTTCGTTCTCTGTTGACACTACAGTTTTGTCTTCCTCAACTTCTCTATTAGCAAGGTTTATTGTGTAAAGATGCACTTCTGTATTGTCAGAATCATAATCCGCGTTCCTGGTCAGTATTTTTAGTTTGTTGCCAATCAGCTGGATATCTTCAATACTAATAAATGAATACTTTTCTTTATTAGGAATTTTCATATCGAAGTTTTTTTCAGTTTCCGATTCTTTTTCCAGCATGGATAATTTGAATGTAAAATCGTTGGCCATTTGACCAAAATGATATTCAATATCCCCAAATATAAGGTGATCCTCATCCTCGTAAAATGAATTCATACCATTTTTCCCTCTCATGAATGAGCGGTATTTCTTATCAAGATCTTGATTGCCATCGTTGTCGGAAAACAGTTGTTCAGTTTTATTAATAAGACCCATTTCTTTACTATAAACGGAACCGTCTGTAGTAAGGGTTACGACGTCAATGAAGTTGCCATTTTGATAAGAACCATGAATTTTAACTTTGTCTGCCTCTTTCTCACTGCCAGTTTGTTTTTTCAAAGAAAACTGTGGGCTTCCGGATGCTGCTGACTGGATATAAAAAGCTCCAATACTAAGAACGATAAGTGATAAAAGTAAAATGGATATTATGTACCGTTTCATAATGTATCTATCCCCCTACACAGTGATTTTTTTATTAAGTAATAATCTGCTAGTCCATATAGATGCCGTTGCTATTAATAGAATTAGCCCAAACTCGATTAGTAGGATTTCAATGGGATAGAAAAACTGGTAATTCATCCATGCCATGAGAAGGAAAGGTGAAGCAAAAAGGGTGCCTGCTGCAACGCAATACATGATTCCTATAAAAATACCCTTTACTCGGTAGCATCTTTCAAAAAGGATGGCTGTAAAGATAACCAATAAAGCCGTAAAACCTACACCGTAAAATAGGATGAATTCTGAAAAAGTTGAAGGCAGAATAATCGACACATACACACTGGCCTGCAAGGTTTCACTAATCCCCATTAAGATTCTGAATTCACCAGGGACAAGCCATTCAAACAAGATTTTTTGTACAGGAAAGAGTAGTATTTGTGCAGCCACTAAGCCTAGTACCATAAGAAATATCGCTGTTGCCTTCGCAAAAAATATTGTTAATCTCGGAATAGGAAGCATTAACAACCGATATGCAAACGTATTTTTCCCGTTCCATTCCCTATACCAGATCATAAATACATAAAAGATCAGTGCAGCTGCCGATAAACCGATTGGGCCTATGAACCATAAACTATCGATTATGGATATAAAGGAAGTCTGGCCGTATTGATGTACATATTCAGTTGCGGACAATGAGTTCGTAACCATTAATTTATTGGCTTGATTCATATACCATTTAGAGATGGAAAAGACACCAGCAAATTCTGTAACCACCAAAATTAGCAGCAGGGAAATGTATAGTTTAAAAAACCTGCTGATTTCGAAATTGACTAATTTGAAATAACGATTCATGCTCTGTACACCTCTCTCATCACATCGATTACAGACTTACCTTCTCTCAGGCGGATATCTTCCGCCCCAAACTCCTTATGTACCTTACCATCATCAATTAAGACTGCTTTATCAATCAAATGTTCTATATCGTTAATTTCATGGGTGGTTATAATAACTCCTCTGCCTTCGATCAAATGAGAGGTAAACACTTCTGCAATCTGTTCCCGGCTGAAAATATCAATCCCGGAAAAAGGTTCATCCATCAATACATAATCCACATCAAGAGCAAGTCCAAGAAGCAGGTTTACCTTTGCTGTGTTCCCCTTCGACAAATCTCCGATCCGCATTTCACGTTTCAGCCTGAAGAAATTGAGTAGGTCGGCAGCACGATCATTGTTCCAACTTTTGTAGAAGTCTTCCATGAATACTATTGAATCCTGTATTGTCATTTGCGGTGGCATAGTGATGGCATCAGGAATGAAGGTGATTTTCTCATAGCTATCCTTGCTGAGTTTTTCATCATCCAGCAGGATTTGGCCGCTGTTGATTGGTGTCAGACCCATTATTGCTTTCAAAGTCGTTGTCTTGCCAACCCCATTAATTCCGATTAGGCAGGTGATTTCACCTTTATTCGCCGTAAAAGAAACCCCATCCAGTACGGTCTTCCGCTTGTATTTTTTTACAACATTTTGTACGGAAATCATATTTCCAGTCCCCCTCTTCACGTTAATTTGACTGATATTTATCCTTTATCAGGTTCAATAGTTCATCCAATGGCACGTTAATGTGCTTCACAGAAGTTAAGAACGAGTCAACCGCTTCTGTCAGGAGCTCCTCCCTTACCGAATTTAATACATTCGTATCGGTTGTAACCCTGCTTGGAAAATTTCGTTCAGTATGGATCAAATTCTGGTCCTCCATTTCCTTATAAGCCTTTTGAGCTGTATTTGGGTTTATTTTTAGCATGGCAGCCAGTTCCCTTCTTGATGGAATATCCTGGCCGGCTTCCAGTGCCCCATTGGCTATTTGTTCTTTAAAATATCGGACAACCTGCAAATAAACCGGGTCACGATTATTAAAGGTCACATTCATACAGACATCTCCTCATCTTCCTTCCGTTGCGAGAGGTGTGTGTACTAAGTAGTTCATACACCTTATATGTGTACTATACACATAGTACACTATAGCCGTCAACCTAAACTTTTCAGGAAATGGAAAAATTATTAATAGCTAAATACCCCAGTTTCCACTCTTTCTTTTTTCATATCCCAAAGAGGTTCACTCAGTTTTATAATCGTATGAGATTATTTAGATTGATTCATGTCAGCCTTTTTGTCTTTTTTCAATCTGGAAAACTTGCCACGTCCGCTTACTCTCCTCCAAAACATTTTGGCCCGTTAGGAAGAATAATGGATTGAAAATGGGTTACTGCCGAACTAACCCTAATAGCAGAAATCGAACAAAGCTGCGCAGACAATTTAGGTCTGCGCAGCTGATAGCTAAGCCTTTTTGACGTCATAATGTAATTCGGCAAATTGATTAAAGGTCCTTACCGATTTTAAATGAAGATCCAGCTGATAATTACCTTCCTTGAATAGCGGAATCCCTTCTCCAAGAATAGTTGGGGCAATGGTCACAATCATTTCATCCACAAGTTTTTCCTTGAAAAATGTTTGTAGTAAATCTCCGCCGCCAACAATCCAGATATCCCTGCCTACCTTTTGTTTTAAAGAATGAATAAATGCTGGGATGTCCTCATTCAAGAAAGTGACATGGCTTGTGTTTTCCAACTGTGACCTCGTAAATACAAAACATTCTTTATTGGGATAAGGGAAGTTACCTTTCTCCTGTTCCATGATCCAATCAAATGTCCTTTTCCCCATTACGATGGTATCGACTGTTTCATAAAACTCCGAATAGCCATTATCACCTTCGCCTTCCACCTTAAAAAGCCATTCCAATGAATCGTCCTTTGTGGCGATATAACCATCCAGGGTTTGCGCGATAAATACCACTACTTTTCTATTTTTGCTCATACGTCTCCTCTCTTTCCTAAAAATATTAATAATTCCGTCTGTAGGTACAATAAGGAAAAGTGAAAAATACTAGGCAGTGTAGATTTTTTTAAAACCAATCATTCTTTGATTGATGGGTTCAGTCTTGTATTTTAAATGTGGGGCACTCTGTTTGGGCACTGACAAGGCTTCTCTGATACCACTTCAAGCACTTTAAAATTGTAACTTGCACTCAAATTACCGCTAATCTGCTTGTTTGATAATTAAAGAATTCAACTAAAAAGGCGATCCATCCTTTTTGGATCAACGCACCCAATAATTAAGCAATATTTTTAAGCCAAGTTAATATACGGAGAACTTGAAGTGGCTCAAACCAAGTAATTAAAAATAAAATAATAAAAAAAGCAACAATTGAAATAAATTGGGTACTACCTTTTTCCTTTTTGAAGATAGCAATAAAACTAAATACAGCCCCCAATAATATAAAAATAACTCCTATAAATACTAACAGTTCAGAATATCCCTCTATAATCCAGTTTAATCCAAAAGAAAGTAAACCCAATATTATTAATACTATCGACCATATGCTGTTTAATTTCAACATAAATCCCCCCTAAATTGATAGTCTCTTTATTGTACTAAATTATCTCCTTTATTTAATAAAAGAGCTAGATCAAAACACTTTTAATTCCCTCTATTGCGGAGTTTTTTTGATACTTTAAAAGGTTCAGTTCTTAAAACCTCTTTTCCACCTTCAGTAACAATAACTCGAATTTCCTTTGCTTCCGAAATAATTCTTAAAGGGTTCTTCATTGAAACATAGAGTTCTCCTTGCTCATTGGGCTGAAACAAGGTTTCTCCAACCATAGTTCCAAACCGCAACTCAACATTCTCTATAGGGCCAAAAACAACTCCTTGTTTATTATCTCCTCTAAGTGATATTTCGTAGTTGGCAGCAGGGTCTAATTTTTTTGCTAATACGATTACATCAATAATTCCATCTGTAATAGCACCATCATCGAATAACGGATCCTCAAATAAAATGGTCACTCTACCTGATTCAGCTTCAAAAGGGACATCCTCAGCCTTATAAGCCTCGACTTCTTTAACACTTTCTTTATTTGAGCAACCTGCTAATATCATTCCAAACCCTAGCAAAAGGATATTGATTCTACGCATTATTCCCCCCCTTTTTTGCAGTCTCAACTCTTATTATTCTTTATTATCGTTTGATACCCTCTTCAGTAAACTACCCCCGATGTTTAATAACGAGTTAGTTAGTTTGTTTATGTATTTCTTATTGTAACTTTACCCTCTTTATTCTCTTCATGATTCCATTCTACTTGAATTTCAAATATCCCCTCTTTAAAGAAAAATGGAAACCTTCTACGAATTGATATTTGCATAGGTAACTTATCTACATCTTCAATATTAACCCAAACCGCTTTTCCTTCAGGTGTTTCTTCAAGGAGATCCCCATTGAAATCCTTTGTAATGTAATTGAAAATCATATATCTATCATTTGCAACTGGGTTAACATATTCATAAATTCCTTTAAATCTAAGGTTTCTAACTTCTAACCCAGTTTCTTCCTTTACCTCTCTAATTGCACTTTCCACTATACTTTCAGGGAATTCAACTTTGCCACCTGGAGGAATAAATCCTTTGAAATTATCATGTTGCCTATTCAGAAGCAAGACTTTATCGCCATCTTGAATCATACAAACAGTCCACATTTTATAGTTGATGATATTGCTCATATTTTCTCCCTTTTTTTACTTTTTAAAAAAACCTACCTGCTCCTTATATTAATAAGGAGGTTAAATAAAAAGAGCGTTAATACCTCATGAACAATCCACCCGTTACTTGAGTACGAACCTCAATTTACTTTTTTCACGAAGTGAAGAATCCTATTTATTATTCCAATCAAAAGAATGAGAACTCCATTCGCTAATGTTAAAAGTCCTAAAAATGCTCCACCATAGCCTGCACCTTCTCCTGTACCTCCTGAACTCCAATCATAGAAATGTAAAAATAAAGCACCACTAGAAAAACCAATAATGGGAGCAAGTACCATCATAATGATCCCTGATACTATAAGATTTAATTTTCCTTTTTTAAATGCGGCAAAGAAAACAACATTAAGCGATATTAAAATTAAGATATATATTACCAATATTAAATCTTCCATAATGCACCCCCTTTGTAAGTTCAATTTATTGAATAAAAAAACCCCGTTAGTTTGCTTGTCAGTACCTTTTCGTATCCAAGGAATATACCCTGCCAATCTAAAGACTTCAACTATCACACTATTTAGTAGTATTCAGTATTTCAGTTCCTATCTTCGGAGTTTTCCGAAGGTTAGTGGCCTGTTCAAAGGCATATGCTAACTTTATTAATTTCCCTTCACTATAAGCTGTTCCTGCAAAGGTTATTCCAAAAGGCCGGCCATTTTGCTTATAACCAGCCGGTAAGGCAATTGAAGGGTACCCTGCTTTCGCACTAATAGTTGAACCTATATAAGAGGGGAAAAGGATTGCATCTAGATTGTATTTTTCCAAAGACAGGTCAATCCCTTGTTCCTGGGAAAAATATAAGTCTTCCAATTTGCTTAGTAAATAATCGGGATTCCTTAATGTATTGGGATATAGGGCTCTTTGTTCCAATTTATCCTGACCATACTTTAATGCCTTTTTCTTGTTGATTTGATTATATTGAATTAAATCTTTAATAGAATGAATAGGTAAGTTGCTTGGGAGTTGTGAAAGAAAATTATTTAAACCGTGTTTCAATTCGTATAAATTAACTCCCCAATTCCATTCTCTGTGAAAGGAAGGTATTTCAATCTCTTCTATAATGGCTCCCTGATTTTTAATAACATGTATAGCTTCTTGAAACAAGTCCTCATCGTACTCATCAGAAGTTAGAAAGTCTTTGGATGCATTTTTAAATAGACCTACCCTCGCCCCTCTAAGGCCTTCGGGATCAAGGAATATAGAATAATTCTGCTCTATCCTTCCTTCACTTTTAAAGGTTGCAGCATCTTCCTTATCAACACCAGCCATGACTCCAAGCAAAAGGGCTGCATCTGTAACATTCCTTGCCATTGGCCCTGCAGTATCCTGGGAATAGGTAAAAGGGATAATACCACTTCTACTAACTAAACCTACAGTTGGTTTGATTCCTACTACTGAATTTTGTATAGCAGGACTTAGAATCGAAGCATCTGTTTCTGTTCCTACGGATAAAACCGTAAAATTAGCAGCAACTGCCACGGCAGAACCAGAACTAGACCCGCCTACAAAAAGGTCAGGGTCTCCATATGGGTTTAATACTTGCCCTCCTCGCGAGCTATACCCGGCCCACATAGTCGTAGACATTGCATTTGCTAATTCTGTCATATTCGTCTTGCCTAAAATTACCGCACCTGCTTTACGGATCTTTTCAACGAGAAATGCATCTTTTTCCGCAATATAATTCTCCAATGCCATTGTCCCTGCACTTGTATGCATTGAATCCGACGTTTCAATATTGTCTTTTAAGAGGACAGGAATTCCATGCAAAGGGCCTCTAACTCCCATTGTGTTTCTTTCATGATCAAGTGCTTCGGCTATAAAGATAGCATCCGGATTTATTTCCAGAACAGAATTTATTCTCGGTCCGTCTTGATCATATTTCGCTATCCTATATAAATAGTACATAACTAATTCTTTGGAAGTTACTACCCCTTTTTCCATTGCACGTTGAATATCATATATCGTCAATTCTTCATTAAAAAACTCATTAAATTTAATAGTCATATTACTGTCCTTCCTTGTTTTTTTAAACAAACATGTGCCATTGGCTTAACTAAGGAATTCAACAAAGGGGGCAATAATCCTCTTTACATTAAAACATGCGTTTATCCCATACGAAAAAAGGCGTGCGTAATGCATCACCTTTATCTACACAAGCGAGTTCCTCTTAGTTAAACAAAGAAAATGTTAACTATACTCTTTTTTAACCTCATAACGATTAATTAGTTCGTATGGTCTGGCTTTAAATGCTTCGTACGGTAAATAGTTTGGTTCCATTGCATCAAGAGTTCTGCTTCTAAATTGATTCCTTGTAATAAATTGATTTATATTTTCTTTATTTAATTTAGTAAAATAAACTTCTGATGTTTCATTTTCTGCATTCCTTACTTCACCAGATTGATACTCACCTCTAAATACTATACAAGTTACTCCACTTGTAATGTTTTGATAAATACCTGTTATCCCATGTAAATCAATTTTAACTCCAGTCTCTTCAAAAACCTCCCGGTGAATGGCTTCTTCTAAGGTCTCACCCTCTTCTACTTGGCCTCCCGGCATTTCCATAGTATCGGAACGATGAAAATTTCTAACAAGCAATACTTCACCAGCTTTATTGGTTATATATCCACTGACAGATATTATATGTTTAGGCGAATGGTAGTTAGCAGTTGAAGTTAAAAAGTCTTGATTATCCTCCATGTATAGTTCGCCTAATTCTTTTATTTTTTCTTTAGCGTTTTTATGTAGTTCACTATTTCTTATGAGACTTTCTATACTTTCATACTGTTCAATACTTTTATATTCCCATATAGCTAAAATCTCGGTTTGTTTGTCATTTACCCATCGGCCTATTAATTTGGCTCCGTATTTAATTTGATTTGGGTATAAATAGGAATGAAAGAATTCATTGAAATCGTTTAGTTTTTCAGGCTGAATTTTGTAAGTTTTTCTTCTATATATCATTTTCAGATACCCCGTTTCTTCTTACCTTTAGGAGGGAAATTAAAATTCCTTTTCAGCTTTACTAGACTGTTAACTTAATAAAAGATTTCACAAAAAGGCTATTAATCCTTCCTCAATTCACGCATCTTTAGTTCAATAAAAATTACTTTTTCCCTAAAGAAAAACCATTAAAAAACCTTCCTCCGTATGGATATAACACGTCATCAACTAATTTGATAATTTCAGTTTTATCTCCATTTTTATAAAACACATCAAATGCCACAATAAATTGTTCTGTAAACTTAACATCGTATTGTTTTAAAGACCGAATTATCCACTTCGATGCCCCGATCCACCTATTATTCGTTCGTAAGACAAACTCACTTACAAGCTCCGCTAGTGCATTCGCAATAAAAATACCTTCTGCTCTTTCATTGCAGCCAATAAAATCATCAAGAGTATCCGTAATAAAATATCGCTTAGTAGTTATTGTTTCTATTGACCATTTTTCTGGTCCTTTTGCTAACAGTTGTTCCGCCTGGATTTTTATTGAGTCAACTACGCCATTATCTTTAATGACCAAACCTTCTGAAACCATTCGTGGTAACGAAGGCCTCGCTCGTTTATAATCACTTTCGAAAAAGTCTTGATAGGAGATCAAGTTATGAACGAACACTTCTATATGCCAGTCAAAATCAATTATGGATTCCCGATAAGATGAAACAATTTTTTTATCAAACACTATTATGTCAAGGTCAGAGGTTTCTGTCGCTTCCCCACGCACCACACTTCCTGCCAACAATGCTCCATCACAAGACGGAAAACATTTATTAATGAACTTATGTGCAGCTATAATTGGTTCCAACTTGTTAAAATCCCCCAAATACTCCCCCTCCTTTTTAAATTAAACTGCTTCCTTTTTAACACTAAAGTGAGGTACCCTTTCTTGATAAGCGCACCCGGTAGTAAAAAAAGAACCTACCTTTCCAGCTCAATATATTCTCTCAATAATTTCCACTCTCCATCTTCTTTTCTCCATACAAACATACATTGAGCAGCATATGGTTCACCATTTATTTCGTTTGTTTCTCTTCCTGAAATTATATATTCCTCTCCATTTTTACGTTCAGTAATTGTAACAACTTCAAAACTTTTTTCAGCATTATTCATTTGGTTCAATACACTATTAAGGTCATAGTCATAATAGTACGGTTCGGGATGATCTATACTGGAATGAGCCCAGTACCCTACAAAACTCTTTGACATATAACCTCTAATTCCATCACCATTTTTGCTGATGAATCCTTCATTCCAAGCGACAAAATAGCCATTTAATACTTCCTTTATATTGTTCAATTTTCAATTCTACCTTTTATTTATTGGTATCTATATAACAGCATTAAAATAAGAAATTCACCTGAAAAGGCGATAAATCCTGCTGCATCAAGCCATCTGTTAAACATCCAGGAATCCTAAACAACAAAGTAGGCTTTCAAGGAATGTCAATCAAAATAGACAGGGGCATGAGGATTATGTAAATGTTTAAACGCTAAATGAATTTGTGATTTTGTATTCCTAGCTACTGATAAAGTTGGCAGTTCATTTTCAGCAAAAAATTCCACTGCATCCGTTTCGATACCTTCTTTTGGATGCCCGCCAATGATTTCACATTCAATAAACATTTTATAAACGTGAAATAGAGAAGGTGGGTGTGGATGGCATTTCTTATCAAATACGGCTATTAATTTTACTGCTATAACATCAAAACCAGATTCTTCTTTTACTTCCTTGACTGCAACTTCACTTGGTGTTAATCCAATGTCACCCCAACCACCAGGTAACGACCAAACCCCATCATTGTTTTCTCTCACCATTAATATTTTATTTTCTCTAAACACAACAGCCCTGATATCTACTTTTGGCGTTGCATACCCAGTTTCATTTGCAAATAGTTCCTTTATAATTTTATTGTCCAAATTCGTATGCTCTTGCAAAATTTCAACACTAATATTCCTAATCAATTCAAATCTTTCCAAGTCATAAACATCTTTGGAATAAGTTAGTCCCGCTTGTGCAATGGATTGAAGCTGTTTTGCCCATTCCAACCATTTAGGTTCCATTTTTTATTCACCACCAATTGATTTTTTCTAACCTTCCCGATAGTACAACTCAACAAAAAGGGTGAGCAACCCAGAAGTCTCAGGATATCCCCTGCTCTAAAAATTTCATTTAATTAGACGTTAAACCCAAATCGATTACTTCTTCGTTTCCGTTCCAATATATAATCAGTGACCATTTTAAAATATCTTCTATAGGAACCGGATTTTTAATAACGGTTTCTCTATATCCACCGCCACTTAAAGGTTTGTTAAGCTCTCGATTGCCTATCTGACCCCCTGATGAACCAACTTCTTTTCCTCGGTGGTCAAAGAACTTGACCGTCACATTTATAGGAAGAGTTGGCTTATCAGAACCTATATAAGTGAGAGTTCCTCTTCCGAAGTTATGTGCAGTTGGCAAATAGGAAACTATGAAATTATCCACCTTCCAGTGATTACTTTCCCCTTTTAAATGCACATATGAGTACTGAACCGTTTTTTCCGGTTCCGGAATCAATAAGAATCCAAGAGTAATAAGATTTGTTATCAACAATATGCTGATTATGATGTATGCCCTTTTTAGTATTATGGTCAATGGCCTCCTTTTACCGGTGATACTACACATATGGTGACAAATCATCATTATCCTTATCGAACTTGCTTTAGCTGAATTAAAAAACATATTTTAGCCATTCTTTAGAACTTATTTTCTGTTAAGGTTCCATTAGGTGTAAAAGGTCTATTTTCCATATAGCATCATCTTTTTTTAATCCATAAATAATTGTTGATTGATAAAGTCCAAAACTAACAGTTAATTCTACCTGTGCTTCATTTTCAGTTTTATTTTCTTCATTAACTTTAATTGAATTGTAGTATCGATAGTCGAGTGTGGTATTCATTGCTCTTTTTTGAAGATCTCCCGTATAATATTTCTCCCTAAATGCATCTAAGCCGGGGAGCGTACCATTGTCATATGATAGGGAATAGATTGCTTCAACATCATCAATCACTACCGAATGAAGATATATCAAAACAATCCTTTCAGGTGAGAGTTGTGATAGATGTTGTGGATTTTTATCCGTTTTAAAAAGGTCATATGTATTTAATTCTCCTTTTGTAAAACTGTGTAAATATGAAAATTCCTTATTGTTGTTGATTATTTTTTTCTGTTCATTAATGGTGTCCTCAAGAACAGCGACTTACTTTGTAAATCTTGTATTTGGTTTTCCTGCTTTTTCAATAAGGCATCATTGTTATTACAACCTGTACTGACTAATATAACTATCCCCGTAAGAAAAACTCCCATAGAATGTTTTATATTTAACACCCCTATATAATATTTCTAGTTAAAATAACCTGGTCATTTAGCCATACATGATCCGTGCATATTTTTATACGCGAAAACGAACCCTTTAACCTTAATAAATAGGTTGTTTTGAATTCATTTCTATATTTAGGGAGATTAATCCTCCTAAAATTTGAAAAACTACGCATTTTATACAAATTTTTGTTAATATCTCTACCCTCTTCGACAACTTGTAACCTACCTTTAATAGATGTAACACTATTGTTCTTGTTCTGAAAAACTCCATTGGTATGATAGTGCTGTCTGCTTAAGAAAGTGAAGCCTATTGATTTTTTAAAAAGAGAGTTGAAAAACATGCTGACTGTTAGAGAGGCTGCTGAACAATTAACCGCCGCTGGCATTGCTGCCAGTGAAGATGACGTCACGAGTTGGATCAAGCAGGGAAAATTGAAGGCCGAAAGTATCAATAGAAGAACGATATCCTACAAAATTCCTGTGAAGGACCTGATTGATTTTTCAATAAAAATGCAGACTGCTGAACTTCAATCCCGGCTAGCAGACTGCGAGCTGGAACATACTAACCTGAAGGATCATGTAGAGCTATTGAAAACACGTGTACATATTGAACAATCCAAAGTGCGGACGTTAAAAAGGTTGCTGGAAGAACAAATTCTCTCTTCAGCCGAAGGGAGTTCGTTCCACTATGCTGAGTTGTTGGGGCTTGAACAAGACTCCGACAGCCGCCACCTTAAAAGAGAATTCAAGAAATTATTAAAAGCCCTCCATCCCGACAGAGCCGGAGACGAAAGGCTTTTTAAAGTGTTCAAGGAACATTATGAGAAGCTTAAGGCTTAATTCATCTAAGGAGTGCGCCGGTTCGTTTTGGACCGGTCCGCTTTTTAGATGTTTTTTTTAATGCCGTTAATAACAGATTTATAAAACGGAATCTGATGCGGAACAAACTGATCCTGGCCAACTTCTCTTTCAAAGAAAGACTTGCGGCCATCTCTCATTTCGAAGCCTGTTACCTTAATGGTATCCCGCTCACCATTCCAGAGCTCGGCGAACTGGGCAAATTCCACCTTCACCATGCCAGCCACTTCGTCCTCTTGCAGTATAAAATCATCAAACGGCTTTTCGCTTTTATACAAAAAGGTATGGGCCAACTCCTTATCGATAAATGCTTCCTTTTCGGCGCAATATTCTATGATTCCTAGCGGGATTAAGTCTTCGAATGAAAGATCGACTCCAACCTCTTCCTTTATTTCTCTAATGCCATCCTGCACGGTTTCGGACGCAAGCAAATGCCCGGCAACCGTGATATCGTACAAGTTCGGGTAGTCTTTTTTCAAAGGGCTCCTTAACTGTAAATAGAGATAATCGATGCCTTTTTCATTGTGAATGAACCAGCAGTGAAAGGTTTCATGCCAATACCCCAGCCTATGGATTTCTTCCCGCGCTGCAATTCCTATCGGATTCCTGGTTTCATCAAAAATAGTTAATTGTTCATCTTCCATCCAATCTCCCCCTACAAGTTGCTGTATATATGAGTTCCCTCAACTAATTACTTAAGCTCAACTTTTGTTTCTGCATATCGGGAACGGAAAGTAACATATTCTCCTTTAACCCACTCGGCATGGTCTACTCCTAATACAGCTAAATTGTCCGCGGCTGTTCCCCTAGTCATTATGCGGATTGTATCATGATTTATTTTCTTCATCAGTCCAGGATATGTAGTTTTTCGATAAAAATTATAAAAGTGATTTGTCTCCCCAAGCGTAGCATCCCTATGTTGTATGAGAATTGTCTCGTCTCCTGTCGGTGAAATTACAGTTTCATAGGAATATCCAAGGTTTGAATGGAACAACCAGAGGAAAGCCATGGGAGGCAGAATTAGAAATGTAATAAGTGGCATCCCAAACTTTGCAGGTTTCAGGCCATTTAACAAAACACAAATTGCAATTAGTGTAAGTATTGCAGGAATCAATACCCCTGTAGGGATAAGAATGCTGAAGTAATAATCCTGAGTGGAAAATAGAAAGAGAATTAAATCAACCAATAGCGTTCCAATAATAAATGCCTTTTCAGGGTAACTGAACATTTTAACTTTGCTAAAAAAATTTACTTTTGTACTTCGCTGGCGATCTGTCTTTCCTATAATTACCCTAACAATCATCGCTATTATCCATAGTATCAGCAAACTCCCAATGAACGTGCCCATTAGTACATCTCCTGCTTTGTAATTCTTAAAATCTCAAATGTTATAATCTATGAATACCATCTTGCTGCTTTGGGACCCTGAGTTGTCATTCATCGGCATTATGAATGACATCTTGCTGCTTTGGGACCCCTAGTTGTCATTCATCGGCTTTATGAATGATATCTTGCTGCTTCGGCGACCCCGAGTTGTCATTCATTGGCTTTATGAATGACATCTTGATGCTCCGCGAATCCTGAGTTGTCATTCATCCGCTTTATGAATGACATCTTGTTGCTTTGGGACCCCGAGTTGTCATTCATCGGCTTTATGAATGACATCTTGATGCTCCGTGAATCCTGAGTTGTCATTCATTGCCACTGGTGAACTAATTACATCTTAACACTATGTACATAGAATATCTATATAACGGAATTGAATTTAAAAAACTTTTATTCCTCATAGAAATACATGACTTTACTTGGGCAGTGTAGAAGCGGAAAAATTCGAACAGCCTCCAAGCCAGATTTGGATCAATGACGTTCTCGTCGTTTGGAAAAGCATGCAGCACACCGGTGTTGATGTGAATTGACCGATAAAATTTATTTTAGACCGATAAAGTTTTTATTGGACCGATAAAGTTTTTATTGGACCGATAAAACTTTTATTGGACCGATAAATCGCAAAAACGTTCAACATAACGAACAACAACATATCATTATCACGACAATACTGTTAATAATGTATTAGTTTCTTTATTGCGGAATGATTCATAGCACACCTCAACAAAAAAACACCTGCCAATAGATGGCACGTGCACCACTTATATGGCCTCCCTCATACTCTATTTTTCATTCGAAAGTTGAATGATGGCAGCCATAATATCGTCTTCGGCTATTGATTTTTTAGGGTTACCATGTCATACAAGCCTCTAATCTGGTTTTCTCCATCGACAAGAAACATAGTAGTATTATGCGATAAATCCTCCGCTCACTTTTTGAAAGGTGATATGAAATGTATTTTGCGATAGTCTGAATTTCTTCTTTCGTGCCAGGAAGGAACTTCTTATCCTTTAGCACAGTAACCTCTCTTGCATTCCGAGTGAACGTGTATCTGTTAACTTCCGGACCAATGGATGCAAGTGGCGGTCTAATTCTACTTTGTTCTGCAGGAATTGGCATCCTGTTTGGTTCAATGGTCAACGCTCAAACGGTCATTGCCGGTGTGTTTAACGGTGGAATTGGCGGTCATGGGGATTATGCTAGGAGCGGTAGAACTTTACCCATCTCTTTGCGGTTTGCCAATGACTATTTTTACCGAACAGGCGATGATATTCTTTTTGACTCTATTAAGTTTGATTCTTCATTTCATTTCTGCCTGTCTTCTGTACCTCACATTAAGGATTTGACTTAAAACTTGTCCCAAAGGTGGATATTATTCTTGGGTGGTATAAAAAAGGCTCTTTGTAGATTCCCTATTCCTCTCACCTATAGCTTATGAGGACGAGTTTATCGATTTTTGTCGGATTATTTAGATGTGACAAAAAAAGGAAATGGATTATACTTTAAGAGAGTGTGAGAGAAATTAGGTTTGCTGGTTTTTTACTAGACAAGCTAGGCTCTTGTCTGCCGCTCTCTCGCAGTACAAAATACTAGAAAAGGAGATTTAGATGAAAAAATCAAAGCTGCTTTCGATGACTCTTGCTACGCTGCTAACGGTTTCCATTGCACTTCCCGCAGGAACCAACAACGCGGCACTTGCAGCCGGCTCATCCACTTCGACGTCCTCACAAAGTAATGCAAAAAAGAGCACTCTGTTAACCAAGAAAGCCGAAACTACCAAAAAGAAAACCATTAGCAATCAAAAGGAAAACCCGATTGCCAAGAAGTTCAAGGAAAGGACTTCAGGAAAAAAACCTGCAAAAGCAGTGCCAGGGGAATATATTATTACATATAAAAAGGGTGTCGCGGATTCCTCCATTCAATCCCTGCACCGGAAGTTTTCCTTAAAGGCTTCGACAAAGCTGAAATCGCTAAATTCCGTTGTGGTTGAAGTCCCAAAAGGCAAGGATACTGAAGCTTTCGTCAATGAATTGAAAGCAAATCCCAATGTTGCTTCGGTTCAGCCTAACTACTTCTATCAAGCTTCAGGAGAAACTGCAAATCATTATGACCAGTTATGGGGACTTCATAATACCGGCCAGTCTATCAGGGGAATCGCTGGCAAAGAGGACATCGACCTCGATGTTCCAGAGGCATGGTCAACCTATAAGGATTTGAAAGAAGTCGTTGTTGGGGTCATCGATACAGGTGTTGATATCAACCATCCTGACCTGAAGGATAAAATTTGGACAAATAAAGGTGAAATTGCCGGTGACGGTATTGATAACGACGGCAATGGCTATATCGACGATGTCCATGGCTGGGATTTTTTCAATAATGATAATACTGTATTCGATGCTCTCGATGGCGACGATCATGGGACACACGTTTCCGGAACCATCGCTGCTGCATTGGAAGGCAATGATACAAGCTCCAATACCGGCGTTGTCGGTGTTGCACCAAACGTCAAAATCATGCCGCTTAAATTCCTTGGACCTTGGGGCGGAGATACTGCCGGAGCCATTGCAGCAATTGAATATGCGAAAAAAATGGGTGTAAAGCTGACGAACAATAGCTGGGGAGGAGATATGTACGATCCCCTTCTCCAACAGGCGATAGAAAACTGTGACTGCCTGTTTGTAGCTGCTGCGGGCAATGATGGTATGGACATCGATGAAATGGGAGCTTATCCTGCTGCTTACCCGAATTCTAACATCCTCTCTGTTGCCGCAGTAGACAACCAGGGCAAGCGGGCTAATTTTTCAAATTATGGCACCTATTCTGTGGATGTGGCGGCACCAGGTGTGGACGTCCTAAGCTCGGTCCCTAAATTCCCGATTGATGAATTCAAGAAAATTCTTGGAGGAGAGTTTGGAGCCTCAGCGCAAATTACTGACCCGGAATTTGGCTTTAAAGCCATTGTTGATGGCGTTGGTTTTGAAAAGATTAGCGGAGAAAATCGCCAGCTTGCCTTTGAAAAGGCCCTCGGCTATTTGAAAACGGGAGAAGAGCCGGCAAAAATCCTTTTGGTACAGGATGATGAGCACGACCTTGCCTCACTGGTCAAAGGCGAACCTTTATTAGAAAATTATTTCAAGGATTATTTGTCAGATTACAAAGAATTCCTAAAGGATCGGGAATTCGATATTGTAACCATCCCGTCCAATTCATCTTTCTCAAAGAGTGCAGGAACGAAAAAGTTATCAGATTATGATACTGTCATCTGGTTTACCGGCCACGGATTTGGCCTGAATTCAAATGAAGGAACCACACTCACGATGGAAGACGTTGCCTTGCTGGAAGGCTACCTTAAAGAAGGTGGCAGCCTGATGCTGACTGGCCAGGATGTGTTAAGCGGACAGAGCAGCTCTTCGTTTGTTACGTCATTGCTAGATTTAAAAGTTATGATTGATATTGCACCTCTTATGAATACCAAGGGGGTTGAAGGAAGCATTTATGAAGGAGATTCCTTTAATGTTGACAAATGGGGCTCACTGTTCCCTCCTTCAGATTTCATCCAGGTAAACGGGCCAAATGCCAAGCTTTCTCTAGACTATGTTTCGGAATACAGCCAGGCCTATGATTATTATAACGGTACATCGATGGCAGCACCTCATGCCACTGGTGCCGCTGCGCTATTTATGGGATTGCATTCCGACATGTCCCCTGTCTTTGCAAAGCTTTATTTGGGCAGCCAGGGAACTGAACTTCCTAGCCTTAAAGGAATCGTTGGATCCGGAAAGCTTGTAAACGCAGCCAACATCAACTTGTTCAATGACAACACGGTGCCAGGGCTGCCATTACAAAAAAGCATTCTTTCTGGAGACCTTTCTTCTACTACGGATAAAGATGATGTTTTCGCTGTTCCATTAAGAGAAGGAGAAGCGATGACGATTACCCTTAACGGCGACAAAGGTTCCGACTTTGACCTTTATGTCTATTCAGAAGGCGCAGAGGGAGTCGCAAGCGCAGAAGGCTTAATGGCCTATGCCGAAACACCAGGGACGTCGAATGAACAAATTCTGTTCATCGCTCCTTATACAGGATTTTATTATATCGATGTGTACGCCTTCAAAGGGAATGGCAAGTACAAGCTATTCGCCGGAAACTTTGGCGGAGCATATGAAAATGAAATGCCCGTCATTGCCTATTCTGGCAACTGGGAGCTTGATGAGAATCCAGGCTATTCGGGTGAGATGGCTAGCGTTCTTAATTCAAGAGGAGAAGTAAATTTCTCATTTGTTGGCTACAGCTTTGAGTGGCAGGCTTTCAAGGCTCCAAACCAGGGTGTCGCGGACATTTACATTGATGGTGTTAAGCAGACTCCTGTTTCGATGTACTCCCCTGCTTTCCAGGGAAAACAGTCAGTTTTTAAAAAGGAATTCCAGGAGTATGGCAAGCACTCAGTGAAGATTGCCTGGACTGGAAAAAGTGATTCGGCTGCGAGAAAAAGCGCCTCAGCAATTAACGTTGACCGCTTCATCGTCAAGGATAATCCGCTCAAGCCGCTGGCATCTTACAGTGCATCGAAAAAATATCCAGTCGTAAACTGGGCACCAGTCAGCTGGGCAACGGCCTACACTGTTTATCGGAAGGAATCAGGAAGTTCAGAGTATACCAAACTCACTTCCCAGCCAATTTCTGCAACTTCCTTTACTGATACATCGGCAAAGCCGGGCAAAACCTATGATTATGCTGTATCGCTTTATACACAAGGTGAAGAAACCAAGCTCTCTTCCTCAACTCGTTATACCTTCGATGATGATGTAAAAGCAAGCATGCCAATTATCGGTGATAAAGCAAAAGGCAGCTTGAACGCAAGCACGAAGGATTATCAGGATGTTTGGAAAAAGACGCTTGAAGCAGGTAAAACATATGAAATCAGCTTAACCGGCTCTGCAGGCACCAATTTCAAACTGAATGTTTACAAACCAGGTACAACCTCCATTTTCGGGAGTACTCCTGCTGCATCTGTATCCACAACCGGGTCGGCCAAGAAAATCTTGTTCAAGCCACAAAAGACAGGAACATATTACCTGGCTCCGATGGCTAAAACAGGTTCTGGAAGCTATACGCTTGCAGTAGCGGTTCAAACTACTTCTCATGTAGAAAATACCGCAGCTGCCTTTAAAAAGGCAGGCACCTGGTCGACTGTAAAAACAACATATGCGTATGGCGGATCTTTTTTACAATCGAAAAAAGCCGGCAGCAGCATCAGCTATACCTTTACTGGAACAGGAGTCGCCCTCTATGCGATGAAGGATAAAACAATGGGCTATGCCGATATCTATGTCGACGGAAAGAAAGTGAAGCAGGTCGATTTGTATTCCGCCAAGCGCCAATACAAACAAAAAATATGGGAAGCAACCAATCTTCAGAAAAAATCCCATACTGTCAAAATCGTTGTAACTGGCAAAAAGAGAAGCAGTGCAACCGGTACAAATGTAGACCTGGATGCGTTGAAAATAACCACCTTCTCCCCTGTTAAATAAAGTGTTAAATGCAAACAAACTCGTCTCATTTGAGGCGAGTTTGTTTGTATTGATTTGATTTTAAAGTAAGGCTCTGATTTTGCTGAAGGTTGATTTCACTCTGTATTAAAAATAAGGGGAGTTATTCCAGTTAAATTGGGAAATACCTATATTTCCCTTAAAATAAGGGTAGTTATTCCGCTTATTATACCGGAATCATTGAATTTGGACCTATTTTTAGAGGCTAAGTGGAATTTCTCCGCTTATTTCTGCTCCTTAAGGTGCCCGTGCGAACATTAACCGGAAATTCTCCCCCTATTAATTTTCTCACACCTCAACAAAATTCAACAATGAATACTAACAGAGCCTAAAGTAAAAAAGTTTTTATCCTCGCTACATTTTCACCATAAAATTTTGCGTTTTTCTCAAGTCCACGGCGTTTGCACCAGCCAATACTGTTAAAGGCATCTGTGAATTGATAAAAAGGCAATACGATTTCCAGATCTATTAATGGACGGATACTGTTATAACCTTCTTTAAAGGACTTATACAGTGTGGGATTGAAGCTTAAATAATCGCGATACAGTTTGGTGAAATCCACTTCTGTCGAACCAAACCGAACACTCTCAAAATCAATCATTCCTGATACTTTATTTCCATCAACAATAATGTTTGCTGGCCGAAAGTCCATATGTACAAAACTTGGTCCGTCCGGGGAAGGCAGCTGGTTTTTCATATTCTCGAATTTTTCTATCGCCCTGCTGTATAATTGCGGATCTAAAACACTCTTTACATCCTCGGCAAAGCTATAAAATTGCTGTTCAATAAAATTAGACCAATTCGTAAATTCATTTTTTATGCCAGTTAACACTTTGCCGGCAGGTGGATGAACTGAATGCATCTGTGCTTGAAGGACTCCGACTTGATACGCTACTGTTAGCGGAGCATGGGGTGTTAATGGCTGTCCTTTTAATTCCGATAATAAAAAAGCTCCTGGACACTCCTCATCACCAGTCCAATACTGTAACATATCAGGAATCGGAACTTTCCCCTTAAGTATTTCATAGGATTCTAACTCACGCTGAAACTTTAATTTTGTATAAGGTATTTTTAAAAATACATGTTCACCACGAGACAAATAACATTTATAGACTGTTGAGCTATGTGAATCTTCTACTTCGTTCAGTGATTGTACCTGCAGTCCAAACTGCTGAATGACACGATTTAACATTAACTGTCCCCCCTTTTTTTATAATTTTAATCTAGTTATTATTTGGAAGATACAAATTTTTCATAGTAGGGTTACAGTAAATTTCATTGTATTCGCAACCTTTTTTCAAAGGACATTTTACCGTACGAGCAGCATCGATTTGTACTCGAAACCCGCCGGCAGATCCCCTCTCTAAATTAATAACTAGAAAAAACCAGTGATTGCAGGTTTCCAAACTGCAATCACTGGCCGTGTTGACCGTACTAGTTTGTAGTTACTATTAGCTGCGGTGCGTAATCAGGTGTTTCGCCACCATATAGTTCTAGTACATCTGAAGTGAAGTCCGCAAGAGTGTTGGCCTTCAACCGGAATTGAGTGCGGCCGTTTTTGTTGATAAACTCCAAGGCACTAGTTGGAAGACTGATTTCAGTGTAACCATTGTTCTCTGCAGGGACGGACATAGTTACAAAATCAAGCAGTCCATTGGTCGAAGCAGTTGCACCGTAATCAGCTTGCTCAAGACTGCTCGATGTTGACCAATTCCCGCGGATCATGCTGATTGACAGAGAGCTAACAGACCCGGCCATCGTTTTGCGGTATACTCTCAGCTTGGCTCCTGTAACTGTAGCTGTGTCACTCAAACTGCTCGTATCAAAGGATAGGATGCTTCGGTACGTGTCACGGTTGCTCATGCCTTTGTCCCCAACTTTAGTTACCGAACTGCTGAGGCCATCCGCCATATACATTCCGGCAAAGCCGTCTTCAGCGGCAATACTTGTAAATGTTGTGCTGCTGTTTGTTATAGTAATATCATAGTTTTCGGTTTTTACTGGCTCGCTGTTGCCGGCAGTATCCACACTAAAAAACTTTAAAACTGTATCTAAATTGATGGTGATATTCTCCCGATAGACGGGCGAGTTCACAGTTGGTGTGCTTCCATCGAGCGTGTAATAAGTAGTTGCTGGCTCGTTGGCTGATAGGTCAACAGCAACGGAGTTTTCATACGATCCACCAGCTGGTGAAGCCGTTGTTACAGGTGGAATTGTATCTTTCACACCCGAAATAGTGTAAGTTTCAGTATTTATAACTTGTTCCACGTTTCCTGCGGCATCCTCACTGAAGAATTTCAATGTTGTACTGGTGCTAATTGATATAGGTGCAGTATATTTGTTCGAGCTCTTCGTCGGTGTACTTCCGTCCGTTGTATAGTAGGTTGTAGCAGATTCATTGGCCTTTAATTCTACAGTTACAGCTGACGAGTAATTACCTCCTTTTGGTGTGGCGGCAGTTACCGGGGGCGTTGAATCTCGATTTTTCGGATTGTTTTTGAAAAACTGCCACATGATTTCACTAGCGTTCGGACCATTCGGGTCGGTATACGAACCGGCAACATCGCCGCCGGACCAGGCATGGCCCATTCCATCTACAATATATTTTTCAACGATTGATTTACTATTTTCATCTTTGTAAATATAGCGAGTAAATTTCCTGCCTCCGCTTACCTGGCCCTGAATGGTTTCGTCGGCAGTATCATCTATATTATTATTATCAATCCCATCAGAAGCGAGGTCATTCGTCTGCGCCCATTGTGAAGCAACTTGATGTCCATTGATTTCTTTTACAGTATAGTCGGATGTTCCGTGGAAGACGACTGTTGGAACCACTCTTTTGTATGTTCCCATCGCTTTATACGCTGCAGTTCCTTGCTGGACCGGATCCGGGCCCCCGTTAAGCATCACAGTCCAGGCACCGTTCTCAGTAGTTGCGGATTTGTACTCCAGTCCCGCGCCTACCCCTATGCTTGCAAACACATCCGGATAAGTCGCCCCCATGATTACCGCCATTGCAGCTCCAGCTGAAAGCCCAGCAACATATACTTTATTGCTGTCGACGGAGAAATTCTTCTTCACCTCTGCTGTAATCCCGGCAATATGGGCAGCATCTCCTGCACCACGGGATTGATGGGCAGAATCAAACCATTTCCAGCACTTATTGGTATGTGCTGTTTTAGGCTGGTCAGGGTAAACAGCAAGGAACGTTTCCCTTTCGGCAATAGTATTCATTTTAGTGCCGGTTGCAAATTGGGTTGGGTCCTGGGTACATCCATGCAGCATGACTACTACCGGGACTGGGGTTCCACTTTTGTATCCGCTCGGAACATACACTTTATATTCTTTGTTATTGTAAGTATAGGAGAGAGTCTGGCCTGCAGCCTCCGCCGGCTTAGCCATTGGGAAAAGAGTAGAAACAACAAGCATCACCGCCACTACTAACATCAACATTCGATTCTTTTGAAAAACAATTGTCATTTATGTTCCTCCACTTCAAAGTTGGATTTCACGGCCCGTTATAAAACATCTACCTCCTAACGAACGCATTTTTGTAAGCGTTTCCAAAATAAATTAAAACAACCGAGTTGCATTACAGTTACAAATACAAACAAAAAACTATGATTTCCGGTTGCCCTTACATCATAGTTTTTACATATTATTAAGCTGGTTAATTATTTTCCCAATGCCGGTATCACCGTTTTGATACTTATACCAAGACACCTTTTTTCTTTTTAATTTCCCTATTTATGTACTTTCTGTTTTTGTATATAAAGTTTATTAAATCTACTTTTACCAATTCTTTTTCGCCTTCATCACAATAATTTTCGCCTTTGCCATGGATGGTCCACTTCCCGCCTGCTTCGTAATGCATGAGAGTCCAGGATCCCTTGCGGATTGAATCTTCAAAAACCAGATAATGTTTCTTTCCCGCAAAATCAAAATCCGCAACGTCTGAAAAACCATTTAGAAAGTTCTCGATATCCCTTTTGTAAACAATTGATTTCATCTAATATCATCCTTTCCGGCTCTTTTTCTTATTACTATTATTACAAATTTCATTGGAATTTTTAAATTTATTGCATTAAGTCACTAATTTAAAAGGAAGCAAGTGCATCCCATATTTTTAATGATACAAATTACCTGTTGTCTTATAAGCAACAAAATACCTGGACCAATTTTATGGACGTCTTCCCTTAGAATTTCCCAACTCCAAAGAGTCGGAGTATATTAGGATCCTAATCTGATTGGCATTTATTTTATATAGAACTATTCTTCTTAAACAGCTTAGGCAACGTGCAACTGTTGGGCGATATCCACACTAACCACTAGATGTTTATCAGAAATCCTTTCAATCAGTTGATTTTGTTTGTCCTGCATTTTAAACTTCATAGTAATGGTTCCTTCTAAGGTTTGAGTTAGAGTAGTATCTATACTCATATCTTACTGAGGGATCCTATTTTTATCAAAGTTCAGAAATAACGATCTACAGGAATGCTACCTGTTTATTAAATAAGCATCTTCGAAAAACCAGTACTTTTAGCTTCAAAACCCATACTAGTATAAAACTTATGAGCTGCTATTCGCTCTTGACGGTTACCACTATTTAGACTAATAGCGATTGCACCTAATTCCCTAGCCCATCTTTCCGTTTCTAGTATTAGCTTTTCACCTATACCCCTTCTTCGATATTTAGAATCCACTACAAAGGCTGCGATCCTCACATAACATCCATCGTACTCATAGAATAGGCTCTTACATAACCCTGCCATCCCGACCACATCGCCATTCAATTCCGCTATTAGAGTAAGGTAAGAAGGGTTCGATTCTATGTTATTAAACCTATATTCCATACTTTTTACGGTAGTTGGATAGCCCAACTGTTCCATTAAACTTGCTAACTTGGGTACATCGTTCTTTGTAGCAGTTCGAATCTTCATTGAATTACCTCCCCTTGAACCCCACGTTTACTTAAAAGTGCCTAATTTGTTCTTGTAAAAGTTCAACAAAAAGGTGCCTTAATCCTCCCATGATCAGGCACCCGCTAGTTGCATTATTTAACTACAAATCTTTTGATAATCGAATCATATCCTTACATTGGATACCGTTTTCGAAAATTTCTTCTGGATAATGCCTAATAAAAAAATCCATATCAACACCAATAATTCTAAACCCGCATTTCTGGTAAAGCGCTAATTGTCCTATGCTTGAATTTCCAGTACCTATTTCTATTGTTTTGTAACCTTTGGACTTGGCGACACCTTTTGCATGTAGTATTAGCGATTTTCCCAATCCTTTTCCTTGCTGGCCTTCTGCTACAGCAATGTTGACCAACTCCACCGTTTGGGGTCTGGTTGGAAGGAGTACATATACACCAATGATTTCTCCATTGCTTTCAGCTACAAAGCATTCTCCTCTTTGTAAATATTCCTCAATAAGCCTCGGGGACGGATCTGCTAGTAGTAACAAATCCATTGGAGGCTCTTCATTAATTTTTAGATTGCGGATTACCATCTCAATTACCTCTCTATATAGCTTCATTTCTTTATTGAACAGGAACAATACCCATGTACGGATTATGGAAGAAGAGATTTTTATTGAGTGATCAAATATTTTTCTTTAAAAATCGGACTAAGTTCACTCCACACATCGAATTTATTCCCATCTAAATCGTAGAAAACAAAATTCCTTCCTGAATGTCCTCTGTTCTCAATTTCACAAATTCTAATTTCCTTTTCCTTAAAGTCTCTATGTATTTCTTCTAAAGCTTTTATCCCATTAACTTCGAAGGTTAAAGAAAAACGTTCATTACCGGAAATATCAAAGAAATTGGAGCTTTGCTTTTCATTGGCTTTCACCAGAAAAAAACTCTGATTGGCAAGGTTTAAAATAGCTTTGTCTTGATCTATATAGCTTAATTCTGCTCCTAATTTTTTCACATACCAATTAGAAGAAAGCTCAACATTCGTTACTGGTATATATGTTGTTCCGACCCTTAATAATTTTTCACCCATCTTTAAATCCCCCTCATTTCTTTAATCATGAATTTCCAGACCCATTAGGCTTAGTTACCATAATAAGGGTTTCTACAAAAATAGCGCTAATCCTTTATATTCCTCTTTTTTCTATAAAATTCACCTTAAATTAAAATGTTAGATGGAAGTTGTTGTACCGCACTTGCCCTAATTCTGTAAGCGCGGATGAAAAGAGAAAAGGACCCTCTGGTCTCAGGGTCCTTCATTCTCGTATTTATAAAGTTAGTGACAGCATCAGGAAAAAATACATTGAAGCAATAAAACTAATGGCGAAGAAGACACCAACAGCGGGTTTTACTTTTTTAAAGCTTAAAAATATAAGTACCAAGAATAGCAGCGTGGTTATTAATAGTAAAATCGACGATGCATTTGTAGTTAGTGCAATATTAGCCGTTGTAAGTATATCCTTGCCTAGCAGCCATTCCAACCATCTTGATGCGCCTTCAGAAACCACAGTAAATTCTACCTCATGCGGTGGCGAAAGTGTTCCCAATACACTGGTGAAGTAGAAAACAATAAATATTGTAAGACATTCTGCTTTTACCCAGGGACGAGGATTAAAGGATTGTGTGCTTATCGTTTTCCTTGCTAGTATCCCATTTATATAAGCAAAAGCCAAAATCGGAATGATGCCAATATGCTTTAATAAAAGCATTTGTCCATAAGGCAAGACCCAGGAATTAACGTACTCATCTGGTTTCACAACGAAAAACATAAGGACTAGTCCGCTAATGAAAATGACGGCTATGCTTCCTATCGCAAATGGAGTAAACCATTTTAAAAACTTATTCCATTTTGAATCATCCTTCGAGAACCAGGCTACATGAATTAGTATACCGCTCCAAAGGATGACCATTAAGAAATGTGCAGAATGGGCAAAAAGTCCATACCAAAATGATAAAGATGCAACATGGCTTGAATATCCTACCGCTAGTACCATTATGAATAACAAGAGTGCTTGTATATGCCTAGTGCCATTCAGCAAAATCGTTATCCAGAGCAGGACGGCCATAAACCCAATAATCAGCCATGCCCTGCCTACCTGGAAATCAGTTATAACTGAATAGGTTGCCGTTGTCAGGCCGACCGCATCTTCAAAATATGAAATGGTAAGTGCAGCGGGGCCGAAGGAAAAAATATAGATTCCCAAGATAGATAAGAGTATCGTTTTTTTAGAAATGCTTGTTTGCGGCTTGTATTCTTCCGTAACATATTGCAATGCAACATATCCCGCTAGAATAGCAAAGCATAAATATGTCCCAAACTCGCTGATTGTAATTAGAAACTCCATACTATTTCTTCCTTCTGAAAAGCATGAACAATCCTATTCCCAATAGCAATAAAGCGAGTACAGGTATTATAATCTTTGTGAGATTCGATCCGGTTTGTTCATTGTTTTCGGCTTCCTGATTTGCTGTATTTTCTTTAACTTCCTTTTCTTCCTTTGCAACTGAATCTGTGTCTTCTGTATTCGCAGACTCTTCGGCTTTAGGCGGCTCTTCCTTCATGGGTTCCTCTACTTGAACAGAGAATGGAATCTCACCAGTAATGACATGACCATCTTCACCAACAATTTTCCACTGAATGTCATAAGAACCATTTGCGAGCGGATCGGTAATAATTCCAATCATCTGTGTTCCTTGGGGTTCAATACTCTTAAATGGGACATTCTGGCCGTCCTTCAAAAGGGTCATTGTACTAAGTGACTCAATTTCCCCTCCAAAGTTTAGCACAATTTCATTTAGGCTCTCTGTTACGACCTGTCCTGCTACGGGAGTTGAGGATTCTAATTGTGTATGTGCATTTGCTATAGTTGGAAGCATCATTACCATAATAGCCATAATTATAAATATTCTTTGCATTCTTAATTCCATCCTTTCATAGTGTAGGCAAAGAATTAGAATAACATAGATTTTCTATAAAATCCTCATTAACATTTGAAACACACTAACATCTACCGCTAGTTAAACTCAATATGACCTTACTGGTGATATTAGATGTAAATATTCAGTATTTCCAATTGGTTCTATTAATACTGGCCTCATCGTACCATTAAAGCTTAGTCTAATTTCATCTTCTTTTATTACTTTTAGAGCTTCAATTAAAAAACTCCCATCAAGAGAAATACTTATATATGGATCACCACTAATATACTTAATAGATTGTGTTTCTTCTATTTTTCCTATTTCATTTGAGTTTGAGGAAATTTTTAATTTATTGTCTTTGATTTCTAAATTCACATTGTTATTTTTCGTTACACTTGCAAAAAGACTTGCTCTATCTATCCCTTTTAAAAAATCGGTGGTATTTAAGGATATTTCTGTCTTAAATTCTTTTGGAAGCAATTCAGAGACATTCGGAAAGTTTCCTTCAATCAGTCGTGAATAAAGAGAGAGGCTTTCTGATTTGAACAAAATATAACTGTCTGTTAAAAAGAGGTTAATTTGCTTAGTATCCTGATTAAATAACTTGATAAGCTCACTTAAACTTGTACCAGGTACAGCAAAAGAACCTGTTATATTGGATTTTATGGGAAGACTTCTAAAGGCTAACCGGTGAGAATTTGTAGCGGCCATCGAAAGGCGGTTTTCTGTAAAAGTAAAATTTACTCCTTTTAGTACTGGGCGGGTCTCATTTTTGGAAGCTGCAAATGATGTTTGTTTAATCATTTCTATAAGCTCCAAACAGGGAACTTCAATATGATTTCCTTCATTAACTTTAGGCAGGCTCGGATAATCCTCTGAATTGAATCCATTTAGATGGGTAACTATTTCTTCGGACTTAATGGCGACTGAGTGATTTTCATTAACTTTTATATGCACATCATTAGGCACTTTTTTAATAATTTCACTCAAATATTTAGCGGATACCACAACACTGCCAGGTTCATATATCTTTACTATACTTTTATCCTCAACCGTTAACGGAACAATTTTTTCAACAATGATATCAGAATTACTTCCGATTAGAGTAAGGCCTTCCTGATTGGCCACTAACATGATACCCGATAATATAGGAAAAGGCGTCCTCGAAGATACCGCTTTGGCCACGTCCAGAATTGCTTTGTTAAACCACTCATTATTAATAACGAACTCCATACAAGGTTCACCCCATTTATTAATAGGGATACTAATTCGACAAAGACACACAAAAACCTTCAATCATGTTTCTAGCATTTTAAAGAGACTGGTAAGAATTAATTATTTCTCTTTTCTTCTCTAAAAATAAAAACAACAGCTAGTTTGCTGTTGTTTTAAAAGCCGGGATGTTACCTGAGCAAAATCACTGTCTTAACGCGAAACTTTAATTTCTTTATTTGTAAGCACCTGCAAGGCGTATCTGACATCCCTTGCAAAATGGATTGGGTCCTCAATTTTCTCGAAATGGATGTACATTAACCGAGGATCCTCAAATAGCCAGTGATTATGAAAACCGGTAACAATGATATTATGTTCTCTCAGCCTGCTTATAAAAGGGTTTAACTCTTCTTGAAGAATTACAGTCTCTCCACTGCAAAGAGCTTTGCCATCTGGTGTTAATGATTCGAATGTAAACATCTGTGGGATAACCAGGAACGACCTCGATCTCCTCCCTAAGACAGTTGGCTTAATATTGTTTCTTGATTTCATAACCATACAAGTACCATTTTCAAATGTAACCATCCCGCCTAGTATCCGGCCAAATTCATCACAAAGGTCCTCTGAGCAAGGAATTCCACGCATCCGGCCACCAAACAGTTGCCGAACCCCTACATTTCTATTGGTTAATACCGCTAAAGCATACCTGACTTTCCGAGCAAAAGACAATGGTTCGTCAATCGACTCAAAATGCATATACATGAGGCGAGGCTCTTCAAATAGCCAATGATTGTGCAGTGCAGTTACAATAATTCCACATTCCCTTAAACGGGACATAAACGGGTTTACTTCTTCTTGGAGAATGACGGTTTCTCCTAGACATAAAGCCCTTCCGCCTTTGTCCATATTTTCAAAAGAAAAGGCCTGTGGCACAAACATAAATGATTCAGCTCTCCGCCCCAGTACGACCGGATGGATGTTTGTCCTAGATCTAGTAGCAGTACAAACTCCGTTAATGATGGACGGAGTTGAATCTAAAATCCTGGCAAACTCGTCACATAATTGATTTTGATAGTTACCCCTATTTTCCAACTAAAATTTCCCTCCCAATAATCGATTCCATTCTATAATATGAAAAAGTAATTAGTTGGACAGGGCATATTGTTCATAATAAAAATAATTTCAAAGCGGAGTTAGGGTTGTATGGATTTTTATTGTACTCAAACTATTTTCAAGGACATTTTATCAATCCAGCAGCATCAACTTGTACTCGAAAAGTTATTTCAAGGACATTTAACCTGTCGGGCTACATCGAATTGTACTCGAAATCTCTCTTCAGGGACATTTACCTATCCAGGAGCTTCGAATTGTACTCGAAATCTCACTTCAAGGACATTTCGCCATTCAGATAGCCTCGAATTGTACTAGAGAATGTCTGCTCAAGTAAGCTTTTCTACCAAAAGAAAAATCCTATTCATGAAAACTCATGAATAGGATTCTTTTATAAAAACTTTACGCAAACTGGATTTGGAACAGCAATGTCGTTTTGTAGGAGTATCAATTTACCTGTTTCAGAATTTCTCTCAAACAAGACAAGATTGCTGGAATTTTGGTTCGAGGCAATTAAAAATTTTCCTGTTGGGTCAAGTACAAAATCTCTTGGCCAATCGCCTTCTGTTGATACCAATTCAACGAGCTGAACATGGCCGTTTTCCTCATTTACTTCAAATACTGCAATGCTATTATGTCCGCGATTGCCAGCATAGACAAATTTACCGTCAGAAGAGACATGAATTGCACTACCCTGGTTATTTTCTGTAAAGTCTGCAGGCAGAGTTGAAATAGATTGAATCTCTGAAAATGTCCCATTTTCATACGATAATACGATTACTTCAGAGCTGAATTCAGTCATAACATAAGCAATAGAAGGATTTAGCGTATGAAATTCAAGATGCCTTGGACCGCTGCCCGGTTTAAGTTCCAATCGATTTTTTTCTACTAAAGTCGCGTCGTCATTAACGCGGTATGTAAAGACTAGATCGCAGCCTAATTCGACAACAGCTAAATACTTCCCATCCGGTGTCATTCCAGCATAATGGGTATGAGCCTTTTCTTGTCTTGGATCAGGTCCAGATCCTGTATGTTGAATGATTGCAACCGGCTCGCTTACAGCACCTTCCTGAATTAAGTATGAATCAACTGTCCCCTTATGGTAATTTGTACTGAAAACAAAACGCTGCTCTGCATCAATGCTAACGTGGCAAGGTGGTGATCCTGCTGAAACTTCCGAATTAATAAATTGAAGTTCCCCTGATATAACTGAGAACGCAGCTACCCCGCCCTTGTCTCCATCTTTTACTACTGAATAAAGATGTTGCCGATCCTGGCTAAGGGTTAAATAAGTTGGATTTCCTACTTCTGCAGCGACTTTTACATCTGTAATTTTTCCGGCTTCTGTATCTAGCACAAATGAATAAATCCCCTTACTATCTCCATTTGTATACGTTCCGACATAACCTGTAAATTTACTGATTTTAACCATCTCCTTGCATTTTGTTAAATGTTGAAGCGTTAAGGCTACAATATTTTGAACATCCATAGGTCCGGATACTGTTATCTTATCCCGTTTCTTAGAAAACCATAGAGATAAATACCAGCGCCTATATTAAAAAGAGGGACGGCATTTGCCGATCCCACTGACACTATTATAGGTTCTTAAGAAGAAACTTGCACACTTTTGGCACTTTTACATTATTTCACTAAAAAGCTTAGTCCTACACTAGTCGGAATATAGTGAACCTCTCCGCCTAAATTATTTCAATTATGTTGGAGAATACGGCGCTACTTGTGTTCATCTATTCTGTACCTGACTAAATGATTAAATATTTAATTTGCAGCGATTTCATGTATTTCCTGGATTCTCCACTTTTCTTCCTTATCTTCAACCATTCCAATAGTCTTGGAATTATCTTGCTTCCATCCCGCTGTCTTTGTCATAACAAATTGATAGACATTATTTTCGTTTTGAACCGAATTATAAATGAGAATAATTTTTCCATTTTCAGCTTTAGATTCACTAAGGCTTAGAACCACATTAGGTTTCCAATCAAATGTTCGTTCATTAAAAGTGATAGAACATGGACAATCCCCTTCACGTTTACGTGTTATGAATCCAATGCCACTGGTGCCATATGCAATATAGTTTTGTGCCTCCTGAAATGTTTTTGCTTCCTTGTACAAGTTAACTGTACTAATCGCCTCTTTTAAATCTTTATTTTTTACAAATGATTCCAACCCTTTAACAAAAATGAATATCATGGCAAAAACTAATAAAATAACAAGTGCGTAAGTTTTAAAACCTCTCTTCAATAAAATACCTCCAATCAATTCAAATTAGGTTTTCATCAATACTCAAACTAACTATACGAGAGTAATACATGAAGGTTACATAATATTCAAAATTATTATTCTTCAAACATCGAAACCATTATGCTTATAAAGCTACTATCCTATAACCCGATAAGCTCAAAGAATTCAGGTTCCGGTTTCATCAGTTTGGTACCTTTCTCCGATTGAAAATATATTTCTTTTTCTTTTTCATAAAAAATCTTTATATCAATTTCGCCAAAATCAATTGTACTTTCTTTGTCCCGCGGTGTTGCTTCTTGTTCCCAATCAAGAGCCTCGTTTATGAAGGCTGCAATCTTATTTATCTTATTTTCATCCCTAATAACGGTACAATCTTGCGAAGTGGAATCCTTATATATACAAATCCTTTCCGGAACATCATGGATCCAAGTAGAAGACTGATAAATTGGTGTTTGGTCGAAATGGACCTCTGTTTGTTCATCAAATTGATTATAAGAAGCAAAGATAGTTAATTCCCCATCAAACCCTTCTTTTGTCCAACTTGAAATAAACCCTCCCCAATCATTATTAGGGTTGTTATCCTCTAAGGCAGATTGGGTATTTTGCTTCTTCCATCCCAATTTAGGAAGCTCCTCCAAGTAAAAGTCATATATTTCTCTCCAATGATCTCCTTTTACCTCATATTGATCCCTTGTTGGTTCCAACCCGGGGAATAAAGGGATATCGTCGTGCTGTTCGGGGATAATAGACATTCCTTCATATGTATCGTCCGTCAGCTTTTGATATCCAAACCAGCCACCGGTAATAAGTAAACCGATAATCGCAACAAAAATAGCTTTTTTTGTATTATTCATTATGAACTCCCTATGTTAGAATTCCTTGCCGGGGCCGAATAGCTATAACTGAAACGTATCCTTTACCATCTTCGCGACTTCCTCGGGATTCAGGTTGGTATTGTTTATCCTAAGATAATTCGGATGTTTAATTTCACCTTCGAGGGAATTCATTCTGTGTTTTTCCATTGACCTCCTCAAGTCATTTTCAGACCAAACTAAATCCCGTTTAAACGGTTTGTGCTCCAGGCGGTTCGGCGTCTTGTTCCGCTCAAGCCTTTCATCAAGGTCTGCTTCAAGTTCAACATAATAGACAGTCGCTCCTCTAGACTCAAACAGGTCTGTGAGCCGTTTGACATACTCCCAATCGGCTTGAAGGTCAAAAAACCAGACACAGGTAAAAATCATTCCGTACATATCGCTTTTCGACGCTTCTTCAAAGATTTCCTGGCGAAACAAATTGACCAGCCGTTTACCTTCCTTTGTGCTGTAGTTGAAAAACTGACTGACGAGATCCAATGGTCATATGATTATGAAAAAGCTTTAATTGAGTTATTTTAGATAATTCCTGGCCGACAGTCATTTTGCCAACCGCCTGGGGTCCAAACATAAGAACAAATTTCATACAGTCTCTCCTGACTTATTACTTTCTTGTGGACAAAATATAAACAAGATTTTGTTGTATTTTTTTAAAAAATGAAAAACTTAAACTGACCAACCCAGATGCTGCAAAAACATAAAATAAAATCCGTCCCCCCTGTGTGGAGGAGCCTGAAATTTGAAGACCTGCTAAAACATAAATAATGCCTAAAATGAATAGATAGGTTGAAAACAAGTTGTCCCTATTTTTAAATAAATAAAAACCTGTCACAATCAACAAATAAAGACAAGATACAATCATGATGACCGGGAAGATAGGATGGAATTTTGCTGCATAAACAAAGTAATCAAGCTGTGAAATGTCCCTTCCATCTGAAAAACCAGTTTTAAAAATTTGCGTAAAAGGGGTAGAGTGCTTCCATTCTGAAGGTGAATCTACAAGTGCGCTACCTTCATACCAGGCGGCAATCGTAGAAAACAAAAGAAAGATTAATCCGATTCCAGCTTGGACAACTAGCCTCATAGTGCTTTCAACTGATTCCATTTCTCAAGCATTTCATCACCTCAGGTACAACTTATCCATATGATTTCGACAAAAACGGTGCATTCTCCTTTCAGGAATATGCACCGCTGGAAAAAAGTTACTTTATATTTTTCCGATATTCATTGGATCTCGATCAATTCCTGCATTTCCTGGCATCCAGTTTGCTGGGACTCCCTTACCTGTTTGCCTTGCGAATTGTAATGCATAAATGAGCCTGAGAATTTCATAAGAATTGCGGCCAACTTCAGAAGGATTGATAAACCTTCCGACTATTTTCCCTTCCGAATCAATAATAATTGTTGCCCGATAGGCAGCTCCAGTTTTTTCATTTAGTACTTGGTACGCTTTACTAATCGAATGTGTCCTGTCACTGACAAGCGGGTAGGTCACTTTTGAAAGTGAAGGTGAAGTTTCGGCAAACACTTTATGCGAATACACACTGTCCGTACTGATTGCCAGAACATCGGTATTAAGCGTCTTAAGCTCGGAATAAATGGCAGCGACCGCTGCCAGCTCGGTTGGTCAGACAAATGTGAAGTCGCTTGGGTAGAAAAACAAAATCACCCAGCTTCCGCGATAGTTGTCCAAGCTTATCTGTTTTATTGTCTTTTCCAGGGTATCATAAGCATCTGCTTTGAACGTCGGTGCCTGGGTGGATAATTGTGCCTTTAAAGGCTGTTCCTGATTGTTTGAAAATTGCATTTCCACACCTCGCCTATACTCTATTCGGAGTATAGTATGTCAGCGGAATTGGGTTGTTGAGCCTAATTATCTGTAAATAAAAAAGGCGATAATCCGGTTCGGACTATTCGCCATTATAATTATCTTTGCGAAGCGAGATGTGCCTCAAATAAGTCAATGATTTCAATAAACCTTGCAGCCTCTCTGAATGTATGGTCAGCAAGTAGTGGATGAATATTACTTTTGATCCGGCATGCCTCTATTAGATCCCGGGCTGTTTTCTTAAAATCCCTTAAAGATGCAACGGAAACCCGATTTTGATCCAGGAACTGGTCCAGAATTGGGACGGTTTCTGATTGAGGCCGCATTGAATCCAAATCAATAGCCTGAAATACCAATTGATCAAAATCATGGCTGAATTCCCTCGCCTGGTCAACCAGCTTTCTTTCCGAAGGATCCAAAAGATGTCCTATGAATTTAGCGTGGTCAGCCATTATTCTTAAAAAGAAAAGATTTTCCTTAATGATGCTGTCAGGTTCAGGGGCAAGTTTGCCTTCATTCAAATCTTTTAAGCGATTTGCAAAATAAGCGGCTTCCCTGCTGACATGGTCAACTAATAAAGGATAATTATTTGATCGAATCTCACATCTTAGTGTTAAACCTAGAACCTTTCTTTTATAGCTCCAAATTGCAACTGCTGCTTGATATACCTCGATATTAAATGCCCGAATTTGCTGTAATTCTGTATTTGCTGTAAACCGTGCCAATTTCTCCTCTATCCGTTCAAAAAGATTGATAAACTGCTCGGCTTCAGCAATCAACTGCGGCTGATCTTTATTGAAACCCAAGCTTAAAAATAATGCATGTTCTTTCATAATTCTGGACCAAAATTGAATTTCATCCAGCGATCTAGTTACTATTGGGTTAGCCAAAAATACCCCCTCCTTATGACTCCTTCATTCTATGTATACGTGTGGAGGGATGGCTTATTCTTCTTAAACAAAGTGAATTCCTCGCGGCTGGTTAACTTGTGCACAATAGTTGAAAAGCAACTTGAGCTGTCCGGCTAAAAGATTGGATTTATTTACGAAAAAGGGATATCCTTATGAATGAATATTAAGGATTGAAGGGAAATAAAACATGATTGCAAAAACTGAAGAAGATTTTAACGGATTGAAGGAAATTGGGAAAATTGTTTCTTTGATTCGAAACGAACTTGTTGAAAAAACGGTACCAGGAATTACAACAAAGGAACTTGACGAGCTGGCTGCCCGCCTTTTTGAAGAAAATGGCGCACTATCCGCTCCTAAAGGCGAATACGATTTTCCTGGCTTCACGTGCATCAGTGTAAATGAAGAAGTTGCACATGGCATTCCAGGGAGCCGCGTCATTAACGAAGGCGACCTTGTCAATATTGATGTATCTGCCTCGAAAAACGGTTATTTTGCCGATACTGGCATTTCGTTTGTTGTTGGCAACGGAGATCCTGTGTTGACCAAGCTTTGCGAAACAGCTGTTGAAGCGTTCGAGGCCGGCTTAAAAAAAGCCAAGCCCGGATCGAAAAAAAGCGGTCTTGGCAAGGCAGTTGAGCGGGTTGCCCGTAATAATGGATTTACAGTAATTATGAATTTGACTGGCCATGGGATAGGCCGCCGGATTCATGAAGCACCGAACCATATTTACAATTTTTACGAGCCGTATGATGATGAACTTTTGAAGGAAGGCATGGTCATCGCATTTGAACCATTTATCTCGACCCGTGAGGAAGAAGTGTTTCAGTACGAAAATGATGAGTGGACCTATGTCACTAAAAACAGCTTCGTGGCACAATGTGAACACACGATGATCCTAACAAAAGAAGGACCAATTATCATTACGCTATAAGATTTGTAGGGGAGCTGAGTTTTTAATCAGCTCCTCTTTTTTGCCTATTCCTGTAGTAATAGTTTATACCGAATATTCCGATTGGAAAAAAGCAGCAAGATTCCTTCTGTTCGCAAGCTTCATGCAGCGGAGAGAGTGCGTAATCTTCCCCGCTCCGGCCACTATAATTTCAAATCCACCTACCCTGCTATCGAAAGAATTGAAAGGCAAAGGGATAGAAACGCACATGCAAAGAGAATTAACGCTTTGCCATGACTTCTCCTAATTTTGACTCCATACGAAAAAAATAATATGGCGGCTGCCAATTTTGATCCACTTTCCATGTAAGGCTGGCTTGAAAAAAATGAACTCCCCAAAATAATTGCAGCAAGGAACGACGTAATGATTAGTAACTTGAACCATAATGGTTCTTTAATAAACCCTGTCAGAAATAGTTTAACTTGTTGCATTGTTCACCTCCCCCTAACACATTAACTTCTGCTAAAGTGCGTGAATCCTTTTTTGGCTCTCCACTCTAATACTCGTTATATATTAGCGTCTAAGGATTTATCCCACTCTTAACGGGCAGTAAGACCCCCACCTCAAGATTTAGCAAAATTGAAGAAGATAGGTGGGGGCAACTGCCCGTAAAGGTCCGATTGGTTCATCTAACCATCAGTGGAGGATGAGGAAAACCCCCACTGATGGAAGATTCACTTTATGTCATAAAGACGTTTAAAGAATTCAGTATTTTATTACTTTTTATTGATAGGTTGTTTAATAGATAATCCTCTGTTAAAATTCTAAAATCAACTTCATACAATCCTTATATATTTTTGGAAATATGGTCCAAAAGTCTCTACCTGGCATCCGTAAAGTGCCGGACTATAAGGAAAGTTAGATCGCCGCAAGGGACAAATGTAGCCTGGTGCATTCTCTTCTTTCTTTATAGATTAAGAGAATGCACCTTTTTTATTTTCAAAAAGAGGTCGGACTTCTGACAATAATAAGGTCGACAATGAAGCTATTTTAAGGAGGTTAATGATGGACATTATATTTGGTTTATTCTCCCTTATGGGGTTATTGTTTTTGGCATGGCTTCTTAGTAAAAATAGAAAAGCCATCAAGTGGCGTACGATTATAGTAGGTGTCGTGTTAGAAGCTATTTTCGTTTACTTTATGCTTAATGTTTCCTTTGGCCGATGGATTCTTACAAATGCTGCTCAAGGCGTACAGCATGTACTGAACTATAGCCAAGCAGGTATTGAATTCTTATTTGGCGGTTTTTTTACAGAAGGAACGAATGTAGGATTTGTATTTGCGATTCAGGTTTTATCGGTTATCATATTTATCTCCGCATTGGTCTCAGCTCTGTATTATTTACGAATCATTCCAGTTATTGTACGCGGTCTCGGCTGGGTTGTTGGCAAAGTGTTTGGTACCACCCGTGTTGAATCGTTCAATACAGTTGCCAATACGATGCTAGGCGTAGTAGAATCTCCCTTGCTCATTAAACCTTATCTCGCAAAACTGACACGTTCGGAATTGTTCACTGTTATGGTTGGAGGCACTGCATCCGCAAGTGGGGCAATTCTTTTATCATATGCTTCAATGGGCATTGATATTAGATATTTACTTATTTCGGTTTTCTCCGTACCATTTGTCGCTATTGTCATGTCCAAAATTATGGAACCAGAGACAGAAGAATCTGAAACGAGTGAAGATATCAAAATGGAAAAAGCAGGACACACCAATATTTTTGAAGCCATTTCCGAAGGGGCTGTTAGTGGAGTCAAGCTTGCGGCCAATATTGGTGGTTTGCTGATTGCGTTTATCAGTATATTGGCACTTGTAGACGGTATTCTTAGCATCATCGGAACAGATATAGCTACGATTTTTGGTTATGTATTCTTTCCCTTTGCTTTACTTGTCGGCGTTCCGTTTGAAGATGCTTTTCGTGCCGCATCCATTATTGGAACAAAGCTTGCAGCCAATGAGCTTATTGCATTCCAGGATCTGCTCAAAATTCAAGATGAACTAACACCACAAACTGTAGCAATCTTATCAGTCGCTTTATGTAATTTTGCGAACCTATCTTCTATCGGACAATTAATCGTAGGTCTTGGCTCTTTAGCGCCATCAAAGAAAAAACTTATTGCATCTATGAGTTTTAAAGCGATTGTCGCTGGAACCATGGCAAGCTTTATTACCGCTATTTTTGTAAATATGTTTATTTGAACTACCCCCACCTATCAGCTGCCGCTGATTGAGGAAGGGGATTCCTAAGTAAAGAAACCTATCAGTTTCTAGTTGATTAGGCTATCCCTGTCGTCCCGACAGTTAGGAGACGAACGGCTTCGTTCCGGAGATTTCTTCCTGCGTTAATATCCCTGTCATGTTCCATGCCACATCCCGGACACACCCACTTGCGAAGGTTGAGATTCTTAACGTCTTTGTGTTTGTGGCCGCAATTCGAGCAGAGTTGGCTAGAGGCAAAGGTCTTTGAAACCGCCACAATTTTCTTTCCATACCATTTTGCCTTATACTCCAGCATGGTCCGGAATTGAGACCAGGATACTTCACTGATGGATTTGGCAAGATGGGGGTTTTTCAGAAGATTGGTTACCTGCAAATCCTCAATACCGACGACATCGTGGTTTTTGATGATTTCGGTAGAGATTTTCTGTAGGTAGTCTGTCCTCGCATTCACGATTTGTTCATGTAGCCTCGCGACTTCCCGTTTCTGTTTTTGGTAGTTCTTCGCTTCATTCAAAGGTTTCTTGTTCTTTATAGCCTGTTCCCGCCTTCGGGATAGGATGCGTTGTGCTTTCATTAATTTCTTTTCCTTGGTCCGGAAGAATTTCGGATTTTTGTATGAGGTGCCATCGGAGAGTATGGCAAAATCCTTTAATCCCAAATCGACTCCAACCACTGAACCCGTTTTTACCTTAGGCCGGACTTCCTGTTCAGCCAGGATTGAAATAAAGTACTTACCCGAGGGGCTGCGGCGGATCGTGGCGTTTAATATTCTGCCTTCAATTTCCCTGCTTTTGGCAAATGTGACAAGCCCAAGCTTTGGCAGTTTCAGCTTATTGCCCACTATAGCGATATTCCCGTTTGTGTGCTTGGAGGTATAGGATTGGACTATGTTTTTCTTTGATTTAAACCGCGGGGCTTTTGTCTGTTTTTTAAAAAACCTTTCGAACGAATCGGAAAGATGCCTGAGGGATGTTTGCACGGCCGTACTGTCCACTTCTGTTAACCAGGGGTATTCCTTTTTCAGGGCAGGAAGCTGGGAGGAACACTTGTTGTAGGACAGACCTTTACCCTCTTCCTTATAGGAAGTAGTCCATTTTTCAAGGAAGAGATTAAAGACGAACCGGGCGCACCCAATTGTCTTTTTTATCAGTACTTCCTGTATTTGATTCGGATAGATTCGAAATTTATACGCTTTTTTGATCACACAAACACCCCTTCTGAATCGGAACATTTGTTCTAATTATACCACAGAAAGGAAAACTTTGCCTAACGCCAACCGGCATTCGTCTCCCCCATATTGTTGGGCTTTGCCCTGCACACAATTGAGGTGTAGCTAAAGGAGTTGGAAAGGTTATCCTTTTGAGTCCCTTAATGAATTGTCAGAGAGCGAGTTTATTTGTGATGGTAAAAGATCAAAATCAGTTTACCTAACAGAGGAAGGAATAGAAAAAGCAAGAGAACTGATGAAAAAGTATAATATCAGTGAACAGTAGGGAATTTCTCAAAACGAGAAATTCCTACTTTTAATAAGGCAGATTAGATTTAATAACATTTGAATTTAATCAATCAATTCAACTCTTTTAAATACCACGCATCCATTGCGGAGTGTTCAGATCCTGGCAGTGGTTCTTGTAAAAATTTGAATCCATATTTTTCATATAATATACATGCAGTTTTTAATTCATGCATTGTTTCTAAATAGCACTTTTCATAATGGTTGGAGGCAAATGACAAAGCTGTTTCCATTAGTTTGTTGGAAAGCCCTAATCCTTGAGCTTTGGGACTAAGGTATAGCTTTTGCAATTCGCATACATTTTCGTGTTCGTTGAACGGTGCTATACCAATTCCACCAACAACTTCACCTTCCATTTCTACTACCCAATAATTTGCGTGTTTTAGATTATTATAATAGTTGTGAAGGTCGTTAAGTTGAGGATCATAATAAGCTGAACCGGGAATCGCTAACCCAAGTGATTTTAATGAATTTTGTATAATTTCTTTTACACTTGCATTATCTTCTTTTCTTATTTCTCTAATAATCATATAAGTCTCCTTCAATTTTTCTTAAAAAAGTTGTGACAGAAATAATCCAGCAAACGGCACAGGGAGGAATCTCTCTAAATGAGAGTTTATTACTTTTATCTAAATAACTCTAGCTTCAGGTAGCTTAAGAATAAAACCTCATTTAAATCTTTTTTTAAAATTGATTTAACAAAAGCGTTTTCTCTTCTGAATACTTATAATTGCCACGTTCAATGGGTCCTTGGTTCACCCTTACTAAAATAATGTCTATCAGGCAATATGTTTGTTCCTTTATACGAGTAGCCTAATACCTCTAGAGGGGATGCAGTCAAAATCTTTGAATATGGGGATATCAATAATTGACTTTGCACTCAAATCTTTTATTGAGGTACTCCCAACGTGGTAATTCACCTATTTTTTCTTGAAATTCTCTGTTCCATTTCACGGCCCACTACCAAATCACACATTTGGCATTCCGTTTGTTCTTTAAGTAGAACAATTTTCTGGTTGTATCGGTCTAATAAAAAATTTATCGGTCCAGGAAAAATTTTATCGGTCTAAACAGAAATTTATCGGTCCAAAAAAATTTTGTCGGTCAAACCACAGCCCCTGCCACATCACAAAATAAATAGCACCCTAAATTAAGATGATTTTAACATAAATATCCATATTTTTTTGCTAGAAGTTAATTTTACTCATTGTTACGAGTTTCTGCCTACCCTTTGCCACATAAAAAACAATCCAAATTCGATTGCGAAATTGGACTGCTAATTAGTGTGATTGTTTACTATGGCAGTTACCTTAAGTGGTTTTTGAATGGAATGTTTTTTTACTGGCACTTACCGAGTTCTTCGAATACAGCTTCATAGTCCTCTTTCTTGTCTGCATTAAATGATGTATTCGTATAGGTAATTGCTCCCTGTTTATCAACAACAAATACTGATCGCTTAGCAACCTGGCCATGGTCATTAAAAACATTGTAATCCTTTGTAGTCGCTTTAAACCAGTCGGATAACAGTGGATATGGCAGTGTTCCAAGACTTGCTTCAAACACACGATGAGAATGGATGTGGTCGACGCTAATCGCAAGCACTTCTGCATCAAGTTCTTCAAAACGTTTGTATTCCTCTTTCCAAGAGGTCAGTTCTTTCAGTCAGCCCGGTGTGAAATCCATGCCATAAAAAGCGACAACCACATTCTTCCTCCCCTGGTAGTCCGATAAAGATACCTTTTCTGCTGTTGTGGCGGAAAGGGAAAAATCAGGTGCCTGGTCCCCTACTTGCAACGAAGTTTCCAATTAACTACCTCCTTACATGTAATTGTTATCTATGTATTGTTACCGCTTTTTGAAAAAATAATTCATCATTCATTAACAGGTCCTAAAATAACAGAATCCCTTCTTCTAAACGCTAGCGCCAGTTCGGTAAAAAACAGAAGAATAACCCCCGGGTAAACCATATTCCAGAAAGGTGAAATAGTCTCATATAATGATGCAATAATGGGGTGCAACCACTTGAGTCCGGCGATGGACAAAGCAACCCAGCAAAGTGAAAACGGGAGACAAATATGTCCATGAAGCTGCAGGGGAACATTGGAATAATCCCAATAGCGGCGATTGAACAATTTTTCAAGGATGATCCCGCTCACATACTCAATCATTGTCGGGATAATTAGGCTGAGCAGAATAATGACAGGCCACGCAGTCAGTTCGTCAATTAAAAGAAGTAATAGGACTGGTGCGAATCCGTACATTGGTTTAAATGGCCCTTTGAATAAATTCGGTTTGAAAAATTCTCCTCCGGTAAAACGGCTATAGGTGTTTTCTAATATCCAGCCGAAAAAGGAATAGACGGTAAAATAAAAGACCAGCGCACTAATTGTCCCCACATCGGTTGCCTCTAATGGAATAACACTCATTTTGCAGCACCACCTTTTTAAAGTTAGGATGAGTTTAAAAATAGGGAGTTATTCGCTTTAATACCCGTAACCGTTTTTTGTATTTTATAAATAGATTGGGTGATGACAGCTGTCACGTTACAAAGTACGTCGAAATAAGTATTAAATGGGCTCGACATGTCATTTGTAATCTGCAGGAAGTTGCGCCTCCAAAAAAACTAGTTATAATTTTTTCTATTGTAAGAGGCCCTGTTGTTTTGTCTGCTTACCGGTATCTACTATTAGTGACGCAAAAATACTACAAAAACTTATCATAAAGAGTGATTGTCGGATTTTCGAGAAAGACTTAAACTATGAATAAAGATAACTATTGGATGGTGCTGGACGGTGGAATTAGTTAAAGACCTTTTTTTCAACCTCACTCTTGTGATGTTAGTTATTTTCATGTTTAATATTTGTTCAGAACGATTTACAACAAAATCCATCAAACAAACTCTGGGATTGCTGGGCCTTTTCATTTCCCTGCTTGTTTGCCTTGCATTTGGGAATCCACAGGGTGAATTCGTTATTGATTTGCGTCAAATTCCAATTATTATTGCCGGTTTTTATTATGGTTATGGTTTACTTTTCTCAGTACTATCCCTTGTTTTAAGAGCCCTATTTTATGGAGTCGATCTAGGTTTATTGACGGTTTTGCCCCTTTACTTAATAGCGGGAATCTTTTTGCATTACGCCTATCCATGGTTCCAAAAACTGGCGTATAAAAAGCGAATGATGGCCATTCTACTCACATCTTTGGCAATGAATCTATTCTTTTTCTTCGGATTAATTGTCATAAGTTCTACTTATTCAGGGATGAAAATCTTAATTGAAATGTCCATAACCCAGTTATTTGGTGTTGGAATTCTGGCCTTTTTTATAGAAGAATTAAGAAGGAATGATTTCTATCGTGAGCAAATGGTTAAAGCTCAGAAAATTGAATTGGCCAGCCATATGAGCGCTGCAATTTCGCATGAGGTCCGGAACCCTTTGACCGCTGTCCAAGGGTTCCTACAGCTGGCAGCCGAGGATAAAGAAATGAAGGAAACGACCAGGGGTTACATCAAAATTGCCCTAACAGAACTCGAGATAGCAGAGAAGGTCATTAAAGATTATCTAACGTTCGCCCAGCCATCGCTTGAAAGGAACGAACAATTCGAAGTAGGGAACGAACTCAACCAGATCTTGCAATCCCTTCAGCCTCTTGCAAACATGAATTCCGTTGAAGTTAAGACGGTTTATGGCGATGGTTTAGTGGTCTTTGGAGATAAAAGCAAGTTTCGGCAGTGCTTTCTCAATATCATGAAGAATTGTATTGAAGCGATGCCTATTGGGGGTAATTTAACTATCCATACGGAGCGTACAATTGGAGAAGTTTTTATCAGGATATCTGATACGGGAATAGGCATGTCCGAGGAACAGATAAACCGTCTTGGGGAGCCCTATTATTCTACGAAAGGCAAAAAAGGTACCGGCCTTGGATTGATGGTCTCGTTTAGCATTCTCCGCGAAATGAAAGGAACCATTAATATTCGCAGCAAGCTGGGCAAGGGCACAGAGTTTCTTGTGAGCTTCCCTTCTGCTAAATAATTTACGAATTTCATAGACTACTACTATATCGGCTGCTTGTCTCATATGTTTATTGATATGGAGGTGAGCAGCTTGAGTTCGTTTTTTAGGGGCACGGTCATACTTGTATGTGCTGCTTTTCTTGGAGAGTGTGTGGAGTTTTTCGTAAATATGCAGCTGGCGCGGGAGCTGAAGGAGGAAGGCATGGGGGTGTTCATGTCACTCATGCCAATCATCTTTTTCCTGATGATACTGGCGACCCTTGAAATGCCGGTTTCGATATCAAAATATATTGCCGAGAATAAGCGGGATACGCATTTGAGCTTACTCAGGCATGCGCTGAAACTTGGACTACAGGCTACACTTGTCATGGTGGTGCTTATTGCCATCGCCTCCGCGGTACCGTCAGCATTCAGCAGATTCCCTAACCATATTCAATGGCTTTTGTTTGCATTCATCCCAATTGCGGCCTTTTCATCAATCGCCCGCGGTTACTTTATGGGCATACAGGAAATGGGCAAAATTGCAATCTCAAATATTTTAAGAAAAACGGCCCAATTGCTATTGCTTTTACTCGTATTTCAACTATTTGATTATGATCAGGAGACTTCCCTGCTGCTGGCGATAGGAACGTTGATTGGCAGTGAGTTCCTCGTTCTTCTTTATTTATTTAGCCTTTTTCTTATCCATATCCGCGGGTTGAGGAACTTTTCAAATCAGGAACTAACAGAAACTGAAGCCCGAAAGAAGCTTTTGTCGGTATCGGTCCCAACTGTCGGACTCCGCGTCTTTCATGCGTTGACCAATGCAGTGCAGCCTTTTTTGATTCAGGCAGCACTAATCCGATCGGGCTTTACGGAGGTTTCCGCTACTGAACATTTCGGAGTGTTAATGGGTGTGTCAATGAGCATCGGCTTCTTCCCTGCTTTCATCGCCCATTCACTAATGGTAACCTTGATCCCGAATGTATCAGATGCTTATGCCCGACTTGATGGAAAAAAACTGCATGCGCTTTTGCATCAATCAATGTGGGTTACGATGCTCTACGGGACTGTCTCTATCTTTTTCATGCATATGTTCGCGGAAAAATTGACGTCGCTATTCTTTGCATCATCGGTTGCCCCGTTCTATTTAAAATTGTTGTGGCCATATTTCCTTTTCCATTTCTTCATAACTCCGCTGCAGGCATATTTGATTGGGATTGGTCTTGTAAAGGACGCTTTCCTGCATTCAGTTTGGTCACACGTTTTCGCCTTTGGAGTATTGTTTGTGCTAGGCTCAATGCCATCAATGAGTATGGATGGTGTCATCATTGGACTGAACTTCGGGGCCGTCCTGCAGGCGTTGCTGCATTATTTTACTGTTTCAAAGCGGATTGGCAGCCGGGTTTGGTTATTGCCATGGAGAGTTGAACTTTAGAAGACAAGGCTCTAGTTTTTACGGAGAGAACGGCTGACACATTTAGTTAAGGGTTTCCGTTTTGGAGAGGAAATCCGATTTGTGGTTACTTGAGTAGGAAGTGATAATCTTTAACAATTCTAATTTAAATATTAATAAGAAAGGATGACTGAGATTACATATGATTATTGATTGCCATTTCCATGTTGATGAAACGATGTTAGAGATAGAAAAAATGATTGAAGAGATGGATAAAAACAACGTTAAGAAAACGGTATTAATGCCACCTTTTAATGAAACCATGTATGAAAAAAAAAATACATACCTGGATTACTTACACCGCTTATTCCGCTTGTTGATCATGAATTTCCCCAAAATAGGCCTTAAAATTTATGATGGACTAGTTATAGATGGGTATTTTAAAGTAAACGGTAGCTTCAAGATTTATACCGAACCAAATAACGGTCTTGTAGCAAATGCGATAGAACGGTATCCTGATCGTTTTCTAGGCTGGGCTGCCGTTAACCCAAATGTTCCAGAATCTGTGAAGACGTTGGAGACATACCTTAACCTACCTGGTTTTATTGGAGTAAAAGCCCATCCATTCATGCATAAGTATAGTATTAAAGAACTCGATTCCATTGGAGCCTTATGCCAAAACAGAGACATTCCAATGATTATTCATCTATCTTCAGAACGAGACTCCTACAAATACTTACCTGACAAATATCCCAATCTCAAGGTTATTTATGCTCATGCAGGACTTCCCTTTTGGAAAAGCCTGTGGCATTATGCTAAGAAAAAACCCAATGTTTTTGTGGACACATCAAGTGATTACCTTACCCCCACTATCGTAAGAAATGCAGTTCAGACACTTGGATATCGAAAAGTTTTATATGGCTGCGATGGACCATATGGAATGAAAAGGTTTAATGAGTACGATTACTCGGATAAAAGGAGCTGGGTTGATTCTTTAGACATTCCGCAAGAACATAAGGAGTTTATTTTAGGAAAAACTTTTACTGAATTAATAAAGAGTACAAACTTGGACATTATATAAAACAGATAAATTCACAAGAATATGACGTTCAGGAAACATGATGCTATCTGAGCCAGTTATAGCCTAAACTATTGTCATACTCATTGTAACTGTCTTTGTATTAAATCCTAATTTTTCATACATTTTAATTGCGTGATTACCTACAAATGCACTTAGTCGAACTTCAGAAATACCATCTTGTTTTAAATTGTCAATTCCTGACTTTATTAATTTTTTCGAAATACCCTGTCCTCTAAAGCCTTTTAAAACAAATAGCTCATAAATAAATCCATTTATCTTATCGGTTAATTGGTCTTTACTTTTTCCCAAGAGAATCCATCCCATTAAAACATCATTTTCTGTTGCTATTAGATAGTAACATCCTTTTATTAGGAGTGGCTTAATGAGTTGTTCAACTTTTTCTTTTGATGGTTTAATCATACCTAATGTTCCATCAAATATAGCTTGTGGGGAGAGAGTCAAAATCTCTTTGAGTTCCAAATCATTTGGTTTTCTTATATCCATTGCTTAAATCCATCCTTCAAAAATTTCTATTGTTTAACCCTATTTCTTATCTTTTCTGCATTCCGCTACCAAGATAGATATTTCTTTTTCACTGACTTGCTCTTTTAGCTAAATAAGGAATTCAACAAAAAAGGCGGTTAATCCTTCTTGGATTAACGCGCCCTATTGCTTAATATCACTTTTTTAAATATAAAACCATATGCCAGTCCAAATATCGGGAACAATAAAAAATGGTGATGCTAATCAAACGGTAAATAAAAGTAATTAATCGTTTGATATCATTCTTCTACTTATATTATACAACTATTTATAAACAAATTATAGACTGCTCTTTTTGTATTTCCCGTACTATACTGTTATTCAAATCTAAAAATATAAGAGGTGTAACAGTATGAATGACAAGAAAGACGTCTTAGATAAAGGTCCTTTTTTTCATGGTACTAAAGCCGAATTAAAAGTTGGAGATTTATTAGAACCGCAACACTTATCCAATTATCAAGATAAAAAATCTAACTATATTTACTTTACTGCAACATTAGATGCTGCTAAATGGGGTGCCGAATTAGCAAAATCTAAATCAAAAGAACGAATTTATATTGTAGAACCATTAGGTGATTTTGAAAATGATCCGAACTTAACTGACAAAAGATTTCCTGGTAACCCAACTCGTTCTTATAGGTCTAAATATCCTTTGAAAATAGTAGCAGAATTAAGTTCATGGGAAAGACATTCCGATGATGAAATAAATCATATGCTTACATCTTTAAAAAATTTACGTGAACAAGGAAAAGCTGTAATATACGATTAATCCTTAAATTTTAAAAGGGAATGATTAAAGAGAAACAATAAAAAATTTGCTTTTGCAAATGGTTTTAAGTTTTGTCTTTCACGCCTTGTCACCCTCCCTTGATTTCATATGTAATATGTGTATAATTAAAAATAATTGTATATTAAAAATGTTTTCTAGGGTTCCGCAGCTTACTGTTGGTCTGGTCCGAGAGAAAACTCACAGCTTGCTGTGTCACGGAAGGATAAAAGCCTGGGAGAAACTGTTTTTACAGTTTTTTCTCAGGCTTCTTTGCTTTTGGAATAATAAATAGTCGGAGGTGTCATCTAAATGAATAAAAACTGGATTAAAGTATTTATTGCAGCCTTTTTAGAAGTTTTTTGGGTAATAGGCTTGACTCATGCTTATGATTTTTGGACTTGGACTGGGACGGTTATCGCTATTATCGTCAGCAACTATTTAATGATTACAGCGGCACAGGTACTTCCTGCTGGAACGGTCTACGCCATTTTTGTGGGATTAGGAACAGCAGGTACTGTTATTTCAGAAATACTTTTCTTTGGAGAACCATTTAATTGGGGAAAAATTGTTCTAATAGCCATACTGTTAGCCGGGGTAATTGGTTTGAAACTAGTCACTGATGAACGACAAGAGAAAGGGGTTGAATCTTGATGGCTTGGTTTACACTAATTTTAGCAGGCTTATTGGAGACATTTGGTGTTGCAATGATTAACCAGTTGTCTGTGAAACGAAATTGGCAAACCGTCGTTTTACTTATTTTAGGATTTGGCTTAAGTCTTGCACTACTCAGTTATTCATTGCGTTTTATTCCTATGGGAACAGGCTATGCAATTTGGACTGGAATTGGTGTTGTCGGCGGTGCCTTAGTTGGAATGTTATTTTATGGAGAATCGAAGGATTGGAAGAGAATTGTCTTCATATCTATGGTTTTAGGGTCAGCAATTGGACTAAAACTGGTTTCTTAATTTATCTCTTGGACTAATAAGAGGCTGTCCCAAAGTATACTCTTGGGACAGCCTCTAATTTTTTTAAATCTACCCTGTTATATCTCTTGTTTGGAGTACAAACCAAGCATATATTCGCTTGTCTTCTCCACTAACCGCCTCCTCCTTATACAGTAAGGGACGGTTCCAGGATCACATAATTAGAATGCTTGACCACTGTTCTCGGTGTTTCATAATCAAATATTTGTTTAGCCTCATCAGAGACTTTAACAATCACACTATTGTCTCTTACGATTTCTACTTCCCCTTCAATTGACAGGTCTTTTCTTTGAAAGGAAATGCGGTCGCCTATCTTAGCTTTGCTTTTTGCCATTTATTTTCTCCCCCTAAACAAAAGTTGAATTTTGGTCCTAATAGGGCCAATATAAAAAAGTTTTTTCTCTTTTGGTCTTTAACTGCTTATATCAAGTAGAGATACCCCTCTTATTCAGGCATAAACATGGAAAAATGTGAAAAAAGGCTGCCCTGGCAGCCTTTTCTCTGATATGTTAAATCGCAAATTTATGGTTCCCGATTTGCTTTATTACCTGACGGGAGAAAATCCATTTATCAGTTGCAAGCCGTGGGTTATAGTAATACAAAGCACCGCCGCTCGGATCCCAACCTAGTAATGCATCCCTTGCAGCCTGGTATGCTGATGAATCTGGAATATAATAGTACTGGCCATCATTAACTGCAGTGAAGGCATTCCTTTCGAAAATTACACCTGACACGGTTTGGGGGAACTCTTTTGATTGCAATCGGTTCAGGATGACAGCTGCCACCGCAACCTGCCCTTCATAGCTTTCTCCGCGAGCCTCACCGTGGACGACACGTGCCATCAATTCAATTTCCTTAAGTTTCTTTGTTGTTTGTGGACCTATGATGCCCAGCGGTTCAATGTTAAGATCCTGTTGAAATCTTTTTACCGCATTTTCTGTGATCGGGCCATAATAGCCTGTAGGTTGTGTATTAAAATAACCCATCTCTCTTAATAGTGTCTGAGTATGTATAACCTGCTCTCCTGTCGAACCAAAAGATAACTGTGATGCTTCTACTTTTTTGGATGGTGCACCGAAACATAAAGCAAAAATACCAAGGCAAATCAAACTTTTAACAAATTTCATATAATCCTCCATCTTAACTGTAATTTACTTATTATTTATGTGTCCTCCTTTCCTCGGGATAGATTCCCTTTACTCACGCAATTAAACAATTAATTTAAAAAGCAGGAACAATATACCATGTTTAATCCATTGTTTTACAAAAAAGCCGCTTACCGAGGCCTTTTGTTTTAGCCTGATTGGACTTCTTGATTAATAAATAGTACCTAACGGGCCAAACTTTAAGAAGGTGGATAGAATTTTTAATGAAGGAAGAGTTAAGGGAAATGTAATTTGATATACATCGTAATATAAGTGGATAACAGCATGGCGCTTGGTGCAAAGCAATTTTAATCTTTCTTTTTCATGCCGTGGGGATCCTGTTTGAGCACTGATGGCTCTTTTTTCTAAATTCTAATTTCGGGGGTTTGAAATAATTAGGAATGCATACGCACCTCACCAAGCTATGTTGTATGTTGCTAAGCTTTGAAATATTTTGCAATAAACATAATCAAAATGAAAACAAACTGTATAAAACAACACTGAACCAATGTGATAGTCTTATAAATAGTTGCTTTTAGTCTATCCCTTTAAAAAAATACAGTTACTTTTTCAGTGGAGATTTTATGAACAAAGTTAATAATAATTCAGTAGAAATGCCCCAGCAAACGATTAGTGAATTACAAAAAGAAATATCAGCTTTTACGGTATTGATTAAAGACTATAATATTACTTTTTCCGATTTAACTAACTCAAGTCCGGATAAACCAGAAATACTTCAGAATGCGAAAAGATTGGCGGAGATAATTAATACTAATAATAATTTGAAAACTTCTTTTTTAGAAAAAAAGAAACTTCCTATCAAGCAACTTAGAAATTTGGATTCCTCGAGTAAGGTAATTTTAAGCAAGTATAATAAGTATGTTACAGCATTGACTTTGATCTATTCAGGGAAGTTTACCCTATTGCATGAATACATATCAAGATGAAAAAATAAATACATACTACCGACAATACATATTGAACTTCAACGGTGGATAGGATTGCAAAAATCTATTACCTCATTCCTATCTTCAAGAATAGAAATTGGATTCCTGAAATAATAGCGTTATTTGAATGCAATTTTTTAAATATCCTGGAAGGTGTCAAAATATCAATGTCTTTGGAACACACAGAAATAATGTTGAAAACCTTGGAACAATTCCAGGAAAGTCGAATTAAACTAACATTTAGCAACGATGAAGGATTGCCTCTGTTTGTGGTGACCCTTATTAACAGACAATTTCAAATAACCAATTTATCCACTAATACAACCAATCACTATAATGATTTAGCATCTACGCTTTTAGCTATTAAAAAAGCGCTTAAATTTTTGCAATAAACAAAAAAATTTCACAAAAAACGGTTTCGAAAATAAAGAGCAAAATGGTTCTCACTATTAATTTCGCCAAGAAATTAGCAATTGTTTTGAAATGTACATTAGTGCAAAAAAGCTTGGGGACCGATACGGCTCCAAGCTTTGAAAATTATGAGATATCTTATTGAGAGCTAGACGTACCATTTTATTCTTTCTAAATTAACCTTTTCTCGTAACAAAAACATTCGTGTGTTCGTTTGTACTTCTTCTTAATCTCATCTCCATCCTCACCAACATAATGTGCAAAGGTAAGAACAGGATACAATTTAGGAATATTACTTTTAATAACTCCCTTTAATTCCGCGCCATCTATAAATACTTGAAGATATGACTCCTGCTTGTCAAAGTCATTAGTGTCATACCACCTGTTTACCCATTCATCATCTCTTGTCCAGGCCTCAAGATAATTTAACCCAGCTTCCTTAGATATTTCTTCCGCTCTAAAGAGAAGTTTTTTACCGATTCCCCTCCTGCGAAAGTCAGGATGGACGGCAATATGCCAAATCATACCGCCAACTCCCTTTCCTCTCGTACAAACTTTCCCCTCTTGAATCTCGTATTCTATATCCAGCAAACCGACAATGTTATTTTCAATGACTGCCACAAGCTCAATGGCTGGGTTTTCATATTTCTCTTTTTCCTTTAAAACATTATCGTAATAAGCTGTATCTAAAAAAGAAAGTGTTCTGCAGCGAACCCATCCTACTTCATCTTCTTGCCTATATTTTCTTATCTCCAATATTTTATAATCTCCTTTATGTTTTTGTGTATAAGCGTTAAGGGATACAGTAGCTTTTCATTTTCATGATTTACGGCCGTTTCCAGGGCTCCTCTGTTGTTTGCATCCAAACACACCATGCACTAAAGCTCCCGTCAAATTGGAGATATACTTGCTTTACTTCGGGAAACTTTACAAATATAGCCTGATTAAGTGCATTTGAAATTTCCTGTGCCTGGTAGCTAGAAGGGCTACCGGAGAAAAACTCCTTAAAATCCAGGATTACGGTTCCTTCATTATCAATGGCTGCTCCATTAACACTAGTTTCATCCCCATATTGTGAAAAAATTTTCCCGTCCGCAAATAACTTTTTGATTTCTGCCTCAAGTTCCGGGAAGGGCTTTCCAAATGTTTTATAATCAAAGCCTACTTCTGCTTTGGCGACTTGTTCTTGTAAATAACTTTCATAGCTTTTTCCAAGTGTTAATTCATAGATCGCTATATGCTCCTTCTCAGGTGACAGTAAATACAGCTTATTTTTATCGGCTTTGATGTAAGATTCTATCGTTTGAGGTATCTCAATGAAATTTTCAGTTGGTATTCGAATTCCCCCTATGGTTTCCCCTTGTTTATCTAATGAATAGACATGTGTTTCTGTAATAGGAGAGAATACCCGAGGTACCTCTGTTTTAGTAAATACGATTTGCTCATCCCTAACCGATTCTATAGAACTTGGACCCTTTCCTTCATCATAGTGAATATCTAATTTTGTAGGAATTTCGCCATCATTTATTGTTAAAACGGCCTGCTTTTGGTGAGTGGTTGCAAATTGATACGGAAGAGCGTTTTCTTCCAACATCTCGCCTGTTTTTAAACTTAATACTTGTTCCTGATTTTGGCTTACCACAACACCTATATTTTCGAAAAAGCCTAGTTCATTTGGAAAAAACAACTGATGTTTACTCAAGTCAAAGGTTTCGACTAAATTGCCTTCTTCCGTATATTGATAGACAACAACGGGGCTAGCTGTATTTAAAATATAAATCTGATTATCTGGTGTTACAAGGATATCTGTGAGGGTTCCAGTTGTATTGCTTTCGCCTTTAAGCGGGAATGACTTTTTGCTTCCGTTGTTACCCACAACCAGCACCTGCCTCCTCGCTTCATCCAGAAGATAAAAGGTGCCGTCTTCAATATCAAAACTTGTTACAGTGACCGGCAGCGTTTCATCTGTTCCCATAAAATATAAACCTGCCTGCCCCTGCTCACTTCCATACTCAAGTGTTTGCACTTGCTTAAGGCTGGATACCGATTCAATAAGAAATGGCTTTTCTGGTACTGCTGCTAAATCCAGATCAGACTTATTACTATAAGACAACAGGACAACAATAAGCAGTAAAGTAGTTAGACAAAAAGCAGCAATTGGTTTAACATGCAGTCTTTTTTTCCTTTTCGTATTAAGCAGCTTATAATGCAATTCATTTACAAAAGCTTTCCGAGGTTCAAGCGAAGGCCGGTATGTAATTGGTTTGAGCAATTGTTTAGCTTCGAGAGTCAGCTCTTCGTTCTTGTCCATTTGCTAGCACCATCCTTTCTGTAACTCCCATGTGTTTCTTTAATTCCTTGACTGCCCTATGAAAATCGACACGCACCTTTAATTCCGTTTGCTGCAGTACTTCTGAGGTTTCTTTTATTGTAAGCTCCTGCAATCCTCGTAAAATAAGAACCGTCCGATAGTCTGGTTTTATCTTTAAAAGGGCTTGTTGGACTTCTTCCCATTTCTCCATCTTTAGGACATGTTCATCTAACGAGTTTTCCATCGAAGAAGACATTTTCAGGCGTTCAATTAATTCTGGTAAAAGGCTTTTTAATTTTCTTTTCCGAATATGGTCAATGGCACTATGCCTTGCGATTGCTAACAGCCAGTATTTAGCTCGATCATGGTTCTTCAGAGTTTTTAAATTCTTCATAGCCTTCATAAAAGTGTCCTGAGTTAAATCCTCCGCATCCTGAACGGAATTGGTAAAGTATAAGCAAAATTGATAGACGTCTTTATGGTAGTACTCATATAGATCCTCAATATCCAGCTGCCCCCCCACTCTCATCCCTCCTTTATATACAAGTCGATTGCCTTATCGATTTGTTTCAATTTATCTAATAAATTTTTTAACTTTCTTTTTTTATTATAGAAGGTATATATATTGCTGCGTCTATAATTTATTAAGGTTCACCGAGAATTAATAACAAGCGAACAACCACAAAAGAATCTAAATAAAACGGTAAACCCTGGCTGCAATAATTCCTACGAGAAAAAATTGCAGCAAACCACATTTAGTAGATTAATCTTCTTTCACAAGATCGAGATTTTTACACTAAGCACTATTTGCTGGAATAATCTCCACCTTTCACACTGAGATTAATCCACGAAACTCTATTTGCTAGGTTCCACTTCGTATTTTCTAAGCAATAATAAAAAACAGTCCAATTTTTAGCGAATTGGACTGTTGCTTCAAGATATAATTGTCAAAATGTATTATTTCACTGTTTGAACCTGAAGCTTCTGCACAGATGCCCGGCTATCACTTAGATACTGATGAACTTTTCTTCCGGTTGTGATTCCGGATTCGATTGCTCCATCAATAAAGCCTGCCCAGCCATTGGCGTAGGTTGTGCCTGCAAGAAAGACTGCTTGTTCAGGTGTATTCCATTGTTGATGATAGGTTGTTAATTGATTTGGTTTTAACATTGGCCATGTTTCTTTTGAAAACCCGTCATTTACCCAGTCATGACCTGTGCTTTCAATAACCTCAATGTCCGGAAGCCAATGCCGCAGTGCTTTTTCCACAGCAGCCCTGTCGTTAGGATTTAAGATCGATGCATCAGGTCCGAATCCGACGACAATGCTGTCGCCATCAACGTACCGATCCAAATGGACGGAATTTAATGGATACCATCCTGGAGCGAGTGCATCAAAAGCTTCCAGCTCGCCCTTAATCCGTGCCCAAACCTTCACACCTTTTGAGGTTTGGCCTTCTCTTGAAGAGGCCTGCTTTTCTACAGAAAGACTCGGATTAAATTCAATGTCCTGCAATGTCGTCAATGGAACAGTTACAATAGCGGTATTGGCAGTAAAGCTAAGACAGTCATCTGTATATACTGTCACACGTCCTTCATCCTGTTCAATTTTTACAACCCTGGCAGACAGCTGGATATCAGCCTCTGCATCCCTCGCGATTGCTTCAATAAGCTCTTTTGTCCCTTTTTTCAAACGGTAGCTGGAAACCATTGCGCTATGGGTGTCCCAGTTGCCTTGCGAGAAAGCCCACCATCGGAAAATTTGCGTGGCAGCCCCTTCTTCGGGAGCACCGCAGAAATCGGATGCAATCCATCCGTGCAAAATCTCATATTCTTCTTGTGTAAGGCTGGAATTTTTCATAAACTGTTCAGCCGTCATTCCATCCATCTCTCGGAAGCTGTCTGAAGCCAATGGGTTGAATGGAAGAGGCATGCATTTGTTGCTTTCTCGCATCAGTCTTTCAACAGTATTTCTAAGTTTGCTTTTAAATTCGGCATGTGGGACGACATGAGTTTTTCCATCTATTATATAGTGCATTTTTTCCGGCTTCGGCCCTGTTGCCAGTTCCAGACCATAGCGAAGGATTTCAGTCCATACGAACGGCTGATGCCAATGGACATATGTTCCGCCCATTTCAAGCTCCGTTCCGAGGCGGTTGTCCAGCCACGTCCTGCCTCCCAGGCGATCCCGGCCTTCAAGTATTAGCACCTTATATCCTAATGACTTTAGTTCCCTTGCAGCAGTAACTCCGGAAAACCCTCCCCCGACAACAATGACATCATAGGTATTGATATCGTTCATGTATTACCTCCAAGAATTAAATTTTTTCAGTTTCAACCCTGGCAGTTTCTATAGGCAGCCCTACATTTTTTCGTTTAAACATGAAGTAGTAATATAGATAAACAGCAGCTATGAATCCGAAGCCCCAATAGAGTGAGGTTCTCTGTGTTGCGTCAAATGCCATAAAGCCAAATATGAACAGGCACATGACTATGCAAAGAATTGGAACAAATGGATATAAAGGCACCTTGAATTTCAGGTCTTCCACTTTACCGCCATTTTTTATAAATTGCTTGCGGAATCCCATCTGCGCAACGGCAATTACCAACCAAGTCAGTGTCCCGCCTATGCCGCTCACTGCTAATAGAACTACAAACAGCGTATCCGCCGCTACTACGCTTGTGAGCAGGGAAAGCAAAGCGAAACCAAGTGTCACCACTAAGGAATAGATAGGAACGCCGCGTTTGTTTAATTTCCCAAACATTTTTGGCGCCATGCCTGTATCAGCTAGTGAATACAAAATCCTCGTACAGGCGAATAACCCAGTGTTACCGACTGAAAGAATTGCTGTTAAAATAACAAAATTCATTATGTCTGCGGCATATGGTATGCCTACCATATCAAATACAGTTACAAACGGGCTTTCCAGGACGCCAGCTTCCTTAAATGGAACAAGAGCTGACAAGACAAAAATCGCCAGAATGTAGAATAAAAGAATCCTGATAACAATGGTCCGAATGGCTCTTGGAATATTCTTTTCGGGCTCCTCGGTTTCGCCTGCAGCAACTCCCATGATTTCGGCACCTTGAAAGGCGTAAATGACCGACATCATAGAGATAAATACACCAACCATGCCAGCCGGGAATAATCCGTCACCGATAAAGTTGCTTAAATATGGTGTTGGTTCACTTTCAAGGCTAATGAGTCCGAATACTGCTGAAAGACCAATAATGATAAATAAAATGACTGCTAATACTTTAATGCCGGCAAACCAGTATTCAGTTTCCGCAAAGGCCTTTGTTGTCAATGCATTAATACCGAACAGCAAGATGACGAAAATCGCACTCCAAATCCAGGTAGGAACATCCGGAAACCATCTCTGCATCAAAACCGCCGCGGCAACAAACTCAAGACCGACATACATGGCCCAGCTCAGCCAATAAACCCAGCCGATAACAAAGCCTGTTGCTGGCCCAATAAATTTCGTTGCATGAGCCTGGAATGATCCTGACACCGGCATTAATACTGATAATTCTCCGAGGCAGACCATCGCCAAATACATTAAAAGGCCGCCGACCAAATACGCAAGAATGGCCCCTAAAGGCCCCGCTTCCCCAATCGCGTAACCGGAACCTAAAAACAGACCCGTTCCGATAATTCCTCCCAAAGACATCATAAATAGATGCCGGCTTTTCATTGCCCGTTTTAATTCGGGCTGGTTTCCCTGACTATTTGCCATCTTTTCACCAATCCTTTCAAATTGAATCAGTTCTGTTGGAAACGCTTACAAATTATGTTGAAAAGAATGCTTCAGCCGCTTAATATGCTGCTGATGCATTTTTAGCCGGCAGTGGGAGAAGGTTTTCCAAATCCTTTTGTAAAATTAAATGGAAATGGTGTACGAGATTCTCAGTTAATGAGAACCGTCCTTGTGAATATGCACCTGTTTCCAGGCCCTTTTGGACAATCTCGCAAATATCCAAATCTTCTTTCCTAACAAGGTCATCCATCTTTATTAATTCTTCCTCTTCCGCTGTCATTTCGTCATTCATAAAGAAAGTCGTGTACACATACCTGGTTGTTTTATGATCAACAGGAATAGATTGATGGATTGATAAGTTTGCAGGGCCTGGATCAAATGAGAACCATGTATTAGGGTAGAGCCAATAATATCTGCCGCCCTCCCCCATTCCAAAGTCCATCGTTTTTCCTTTAAGCGGTGTGGTTTGGTAGGAATAGAGATCATGCATTTCCATTTCGTACTGTTTCATGTCCAGTTTAGAAACAAGTGTTTTATGGACGAGCGAACAATGATCACATTCTAGGTAGTTATCGATTCCTACCTTCCAATTCGAACGGCAAATCGTTTCCTTTACCCGGGTGCGCTTTAACTTGCCAAGATCGAATTGGGACAGGTGATTGAATAAATCCGGATATTGGCTTGCCATTGAAGGAGCATCCGGGTCCAGGTTAACAAAAACAAAGAAATGGATGACTTCAGTTTTGATTGTTTTCAAGTTCATATCATCATGATGAAAATGATCACAGCCTGCCATATTAGGCGCTCTAAGAAGAGACCCGTCGTTTCGATATGTCCACGCATGATAAGGACAGGTGAAAACCGATTTATTCCCTTCCCCTTCTACTAGTTTTGCTGCCCGGTGGGAACAAACATTATAAAAGGCGCGCAACTCGCCATCAGATCCCCGGTTCACGATAATCGGCCGGCCCGCAATTTCCGTTGTGATAAAATCGCCCGGCTTTTGAAGCTGGCTGCTATGCGCAACATACTGCCACGTCTTGCTAAAAATAGCTTTTTTCTCGACTTCCAGAACCTCCGGGCTAGTATACAGCCATGAAGGAAGTGTGTGGGCTTCACTTAGTATTTCGCTTACCCTGACTTCAGGTTTATCCATTCTAGTCCCTCCTTTATTATCAGCTTGTTTATAATGAATCAATTATATGGTATAAATATTCTGAATAGTATGTATAATCCAACCAAAAAATAAAAACGGCAGCACCCCGTTTTTGTTTCTTTTCACCAAAAGGAACTTTCCCTTTGGAGTAGGCTCCATTCTATTTCTCTATAACTCTGTTAGAATCCTTTTATTTTCTGAATAGTATTACAACTTATCTATATATAGTTTAAAATAACTTTAAGAGTTTTTTTGAAGAGGGGGATATGATGTGAAAATATTGGAGCATATTGCTCAGGATATTGTTGAGAAAACGAGTGCGATTTTGGAATTCCCAATCAGTATTACCGATAATCACGGCATTATCATTGGTTCTACCGATAAGAGCCGAATCGGTATTTTCCATCAGCCATCACTTGAAGTAATCAAAAGGAATGAACTGATTGAATGTAAAAATGAAATAGAAAAACAAATCCTTCCCGGAGTTTCAGCTCCGTTAAAATTTAATCATAAGATTATCGGTGTACTAGGCATTGTCGGTGAACCACGGGAAGTCGAAAAATATGTCCAGCTTGTAAAGAACCAGGTTGAAATGATGTGCCAGGAAGCGTTTCGGAATGAGATGATTGAGCTTAAAGGGAAAATGGTTGAGATGTTTGTCCATCAGCTCATCCATTTTAGGGAGGCAAGAGGTGAAGTAACCGAGCAGCTTGTCCAATCCGCCAAATTACTCGAGTTCAACATGGAATTAAATAGGGTTTGCCTGCTAATTGATATAAGGAACCTGTCCGAAGAAATGACGTTCAGAAAAAAATCCGATGATTATTATGCCAGCTTCCCGCTTCAATTTTTCCAACAGGAAGTATTAAACTTCCTTCAGATTATATTTCACGAACAAAAAGATGATATTATTTCTTTTTTGAGTCTCGAAAGGTTTATTATCATTAAATCACTTCCCTTCCCTGGTTCGTATCCGGCTCTGTTGGAGGGCCTTGAAGAAAAACTGGTGAAAATCAATAGGTTTCTTGAAACGAAATACCAGGCTACGGCCTGCATTTCTGCCGGAGATGTTCATACGGGGTTAGGCGGAATTGCCCAGTCCTACCAGAATGCGATTCATGCTATGACTATTGGGACTCAGTTCAATCATGATTCGGCTGTCCATTTATTTAATGAGCGGGAAACACTGATCAGGATGCTTCCTAAGGAATTAAACGATGACTACAGAAATAAACTGCTTGGTTTTCTGAAGCCATTAACTACTCAGGATAATTATGATATATTAGCCTCCACCTTCCTGGGCTTTTGTAAATACAATATGAATCTTAGCGAGGCCTCAAGGAATTTGTATATCCACCGAAATACAATTATCTACAGGTTGGAAAAAATATGCGAAATAACCGGCTTGCAAACAAACAATTTTGAACACTGCATGCTGCTCTATACGGCGATTCAATGCTATGAGGAACAAAGAAGCAAACCCGCCACACCCGTTGCCAAACGAAGCCTATTATAAATAGTTTAACTTGTTGGCTAGCTAGATAATTAAAAAGGGTACGATTAGTAGACCATCAAATTCTTATAGGTTGATGGTCTTCTTGTGCGAGAAGCTATTTCGCTGCCTTTTTTTAAATTGATTTTTCGTTATCGGATTACTAGCTTCCATTATCATTAAAAATGTTTCAATCATGTTATAAATATTATAAAATAGCGCAAACTGTTTCTTTTTAGTAAGTTTATCTTTATAATGCGCACTAGATGATTTTTTTTAGAGGAAAATTATACTTCTAGCTTAGGAAGGAAATGGATATATGAAAAAAATGATGTTTACATTAATAACCGGTCTAATGGCCATTATTTTAGCAGCATGCGGAGGAAATGAAGAAAGTAAAGAAGCTAAAAATGGTGAAAAGGCAAAAACAGCGGAAACCGCTCAGCAGAAGGAACAGCAAAAGCAAATGGAAGAAATGCAAAAGAAACTAGAAGCACAGCAAGTAGATGAAAAGAAAATTGTTGCCATAGTGAATGATAAAGAAATTTTAGGAAGCGACTATAATAGTGCTTTAGCATATACACAATCACAAATGCAGCAAATGGGACAAGATCCGACTTCTAAAGAGGCTGCAGACCAAGTCAAAAACCAAACAATTAACAGCTTAGTCGGACAAACTCTTCTTCTTCAGGACGTAGATAAAAAAGGCTACAAAGTTTCAGAGGCAGATATTAATAAGCAGCTGGACGAAGTTAAAAAACAATTTAAAACAGAAAAAGAATTCGAAGCCGCTCTTAAAAAATCCGGCATGGATATGAAAACACTTAAAACTCAAATAGCTGACGATATTAAAATTAAACAGTACGTTGAGCAAGAAGTGCCGGCTGGTGAAATAACAAATGAAGAAATTCAAAAAACGTATGATCAATATGCGGAACAAGGAAAGAGTACTGGTCAAGAAGTTCCAAAGCTTGAAGAAGTAAAACCGCAAATCGAACAATCTCTTCAACAGCAAAAACAGCAGGAAAAACTCGCTCAGCATGTTGAAGTGTTAAAGAAAAATGCGAAGATTGATATTAAGATTTAAGATATTACACGCTCAAGGGGACAAATGCCCCTTTAAACGAAAAAGAAGATGAATCTCTACAAAAAGTAGTGTTCATCTTCTTTTTTATTTACTACATTCAGTGCCATATATGAGGCTCTTTACTTTGGACTCGAACACGTTAGGTTCTTAAATAATTGTTTATTTAGCATCCGCTATAATTCTGATAGGACCTTTAACTATTGCCCGTAGGATCATTTTCAACCTCTGTTTTTTTGGTACCTTTACTTATATAAGGTTTTGCGCTCTTCTTTTTGTTTGCACTAGATTGCCAACGATTCCAACCCTTCTTGTCTGTTCCTCTCCCTGTTCCACCTTTTCCCTTAGCTTTACTCATAGAATCACCTCATTATTATTCTAGGTTGAGTTACCTATCTAGTTAGTTTTAGTCATTTTATTTGGTTATTAACCAAGAATATTGCACTAAATAACTTTCGTCCAGTCACCAATACTAAGTGTAGCAACAGCTAACTCCCCCACTTATAACGGAACCCGTTAAAATGGGGAGCTTTACGCATCAGTTTACATAAATACTATCATTCCTCAGAACGCACCATTTTCATTAGGGGAATTCTCCGGTATTGGCTGACCAACATCCCACATTTCGACGATAAAGTCATCATGGAAGCGAAAGATGTGGACCACAGCTGCCCCTGGATCATCTTGCTTTTGCTTTATGTGGGAATGAATCATAACAAGGTCCCCTTCTTCGACGACATGTTTTACTTGAAGGGTTTTATTTGGATTTTCTCCGGCGTTCTCTTCCATTGCAAGTATAAGTGATTTGGCATCCCCGCGGAAATAGGGATTATGATGACGAAAATCGGGACTAACGTACCTACGATATCCTTCTCGCACTTCCCCTGTTGCAACTAGTTGCAAAAAAGAGACTGCCTTATTTTTCAGTGAATTGCTCATTGTATATCATCCTTTTTATTAGTGATATTCTTCATAGATCAGTCATTAAATCTTTATGACAAAATCCTTTACTAATATGTGCCTGTACTCCATACTAGACCTTCATTTTTAATAGAGGTTAACATGGTTTACGATTACTTGTCCCCATCTGGATTTCCAATCCTTTTTTTTAATTCTTTGCTCAAAAATGGCTATCCTTTCAGAAGACTCTGCAAAATAAGGAGTAGGCTTTACTATTAATTTTATAACGTCTTCTATTCCATGAGGAGCAGTTAGCATTATTTTATCATTTCTATCTAATTTTACCCCAATTGCAGTGGCGGTCTCCGGAAATTTTGATATTGCATCCACAGACGATATGTAAGGTGAAATATTATTTACCACATGCATTCTCGCCTGATTCTTCACGGACCAGGGTATTTCAGGCGAAATTTCGAGCAATTTTTGTTCCAACTTTTTTTCGGTTTGTTCATCGGTATTTTTTGGGTCAAAGTAAATCACATCGACATCAGCTGTAGCGGTCCTCTTTGTGAATCCGTGCAATGTATCCCATATTTTCGAACGCACAAAGCCTGCACATACCCACCAATCTGATAAATCTAATGATTGAGCAGCCTTTAGTATTTCCATCATCCACTCGTCTTCCCGAATAATTCGTATGATATCTTCTTCATTTTTTAACATTCCGTCCTCCTAAAGTGCTATTAACTCGATTAGCGAATTGATGAATTTACTTAATCCTATAGTCACTTTAGCATTTTAATCGAAAGCATGGCCCTTTTTCTTTGGAAAACATTTAGCAAACCAATATACTTACTATTAATACATAAGAAAGGAAGGGTGAGTAGTGTGACAACTGCAACAGTTGCTTCAATTTGGAGATATCCGGTTAAATCAATGATGGGTGAGGAATTAAATGCTTGCGAAGTGACGAAAAAAGGCTTATTTGGCGACAGAGCCTATGGTGTAATCGACAATGAAACTGGCAAACTTGCTAATGCAAAAAATCCAAAAAAGTGGCCAAACATGTTTCAATATCGTGCCAAGTATATAGACCAGCCACAAAAGGATGCTGCAATACCTCCAGTAAGAATTACTTTTCCGGATGGAAGATGGGTCGATAGCATTGATGAGGAAAAAGATAACTTGCTGTCAGGAAGTTTTAATCGAACTGTTCAATTATCGAGCCCCTCGGCAATGGATGTACAGTTCGAAGGCTATATTCCTGAGGAAATTGAGGAACTTGATAATAAAGGCACAGTATTCACCAGAACTTCACCTGAAAACACGTTTTTTGACATTGATTTCGTTCACATCATTACAACTTCAACGATTAATTACTTAAGGAAGCTCGCACCAGAAAGCAGGATTGAGCCGCGCCGGTTCAGGCCAAACCTTATTGTTGAAGTTCCCAATGTTGAAGCTTTTGTGGAAAATGATTGGGTGGGGAAAACACTGACTGTTGGCGATGTTCAACTTAAAATTTCTCAAGAAACTAAGCGATGTGTTATGACTACATTAGCTCAGGGCGACCTGCCAAAAGATCCAAACGTACTAAGGTCGATTGTCAGAAATAACGCTGGGAGCTTTGGGGTATATGCTTCAGTAGTAAAACCTGGCAGTATAAAGATTGGAGATACCATTGAGATAGGTTAATACAGACTTGCACCGATTTTTCTGTGGCTGGGCTGCTGTATTGCAGTCCTTTTTTGTTTTGGACAGCATTAACTTGTGGTTCCCTTCTGGAATCACTTTTAAGAAATGGAATTAGCAATTTCCACTAATATCTCGGGAGTAATTTCTTTTGATAACTTTTTATTTATTCCGAGTATATATTGCCATTTGCCATATTCGAAAACAAGAAATTCTTGATTAATTAATTCCATATAGATAGCATTTTGGCCGTCTTTAAGCTTGTACAATTTTTGATTGGCTTTATCTTTAAAATCAATTTTTTTCTTCAGTGGCCTAATGGTAATTTTATAAAAATTCTCCGGCTTTTTTTCATTCAAATATTCTATTTCCAGGGAATCATTTGTTTTATGTACTTTGTCCTCCCAAAACCTTCCGAATTGGTGAGAGAATGGAATAGCAGGAATCATCAGTGGGAGTTTTACCTCTTCCTTGAAGTGTTTTTCACACTCATTAACTGCCTCTCCCACCGATTTATAGCCAATTTCTTTATAAAATTCTATAAATGGAGTCGGAGAATCTTTTGGTTTTGCACCTACTGTTGGAATAGTTTGCGCGCTAAAAAAGGCACACAAAAACAGTAATATCACAGGAACCTTCCTGAACAATTTTATCACCCTAAATATATGTTTAGTTTAGCTTTTCCGAGTTGATTTTAAATAATCCTCCAATATTCACTCATAAAAAAAGCCAAGTGGTTTTTCACTCGGATCTAGTAAAACAACTCAGCCAAAAAATCCAAAAAAAATTTTTTTATTATGCTTTTTTCTTTATTTTAATTATTTGACCTGCATATATTTTATCTGAACTAAGATTATTAAGTTCAATTAATTGTTCTAACGGGACACTAAATCTGTTTGCAATTTTTGCAAGAGTGTCATCAGGAGAAATCTTATAAATTTCATAGATTTCTTTTAGAAAATCTGAATAATGTATAATATCTCCGGTTTCTCTCAAAATCCCTCTGTTTTGTAATACTTCAAGTATTCGCTTAGCTCGATTTCGATAGGAATGTTCTTGGACAGCTATTTTAGCATTTTCGCGTATTTGTTGTCTTTCTAGATCATTATTTAAATAATATTGAACCTTCTTAACTGTTTCCTCACTGTGGGATGAAACAATTAAATCTTGATCTGCTGTGAATTTTTCTCGAACTGCAGGTGTATCCGATGTTAATAAAACCCCACCAGAACCAAGAATTTCAAAAGTGCGCATAGTAAGTTGCGAGCTGGAATTTTGCAATCCAAGAACGATTTTGGCAGAACTATAGACTTTATATGCATCCCTGTAGTCTAAATAGCCATGAATCCACTTAGCTGGAATGTCTCTTCCAAAATAATCACCCATTTTACCCCAATTCTTCCCCCAAAAGTCAACACGAATTCCATCCTTGATAAGGGGCTTTATTAATGTTTTTAAAGCATCCGAACGGAACGCATTTGGATTTTCTTTAAGATATTCAGGATAAGCATTCGCTACTACCGCTATGTCACAACGATAGTTATTCATTGGTTGTACCGGGAAATGGACAACCGGATGGTACCCAAATTCTAAATGATCCGCCTTGAAACCTAGCTCCTCATATTTTTCACATAGTGAAGGTGTAACTGTAAAAACGAAATCTGGTTTAATTGCCTTAATAAGAGGTATTGTAAAATTTTCAGTGTGTAAAGGGTCTTCAGTTGCCCAATAAACGAGAGGTATCGTTGTTTTCTTGATAGCCTTTCGGATCCACCGCCATTTTTCTTTAGAGTGTTCGGCTGTCCATCCGACAGATATGATTAAATCTGGCTTAAACAAATCTATCATTTCTGAAATATTATTCTTACTTAATGGCCCAGAAATCATTACCGAATGCCCTTCTTCTTTAAAACCATTAGGTAAACCATAAATCCACATTGGGTGACTTTCTAGAAATAAAATCTTCAAAAGCTATCATCCCTTTTAATTAAACTTTCTCCTATTAATATGTGAATGATTAAAAGCTTGTCACGGTATTAGTCTATGAATAATAAATTTTAGAAAACCTGCCTAAAAGATCTTAGTTATTTTAAACTTCTTCCCACAGGCTTTTTTGAACTAAATTGCCCTGTTGTTCAATAGCGAATTCAATAAAAAAGTGCGAAAACCTCATTAGGTCATTCGCACACGTTAGTTATATAGGATGCTTTACAATCCAGAAAATTACTTAGAAAAAGTATTGTTCTAATAATCCAGCCAAGTGCTAATGCTGTCCTTAAAACCGTGATCTTTCCAAGCTGTAATTGCGTTCATTTCTCCAACTTGTAAAACTTTTTCTTGAAATAACATATCGCCCAAAAAGTATGCCAATCGAGGAAAACCAAAGGTTTTTCCTCCATTAATGGAGAACCACTCACGAAAAATTTCTTGCTGGGTACATTCTGCAAGATCTTTTGCAAACTCAAATTGAATTTCCTCTTTGTTGGATGATGCAAATCCCAACCATTCATCACCATTATCATCGTAAGAAAAATATATTGAAGAAGACAGTCCAGGTGATGTTATCCTTGAAAAATGTGTAGCCGCCCCTTCTTGAAATAGCCAGGTAAGAGGACTATTCCAATCCACTTTTGACCAGTCATTTCCCGCTTTATCTGAAATAATATTATGAGTAACGTGTCCTAATTCGTGTGCAATAATGGCTTGTAAATGACTGCTTTCCGAAAATTTTTCTAACGCAAAAGTCACATTAGGTATTATTTGTTTGTGTGTATAGGCATTAGAACCAAAACCACCAACGATTAAATTTACATCAATAGGAAAATCAACCTGATACATACTCAAATAATTGTGCTCTACTTCTTTTATAATAGTAACAATTTCGTTGTGGATTAAATGGATGGATGTGAAGACTTGAGGATACCTTGTTATCGACTGAATATGCCTTTCTTCAGAGTCTTTGCAATGATATAAAAAATACTCCCTGAAGATCTCTGGAAACTTCATATAGTAGCTCCGCAAAAAAATTATAGAAGGTTGATAGTTTTCCAAAAAATACGGTACTGTATCAATTATTCTCAAAAAAATCCTCCTATTCACATAAGCAATCGCAATAGCTAACTTCAATTAATAATGGCATGGTTATTCAAATTAATTTTACCATTACGATCTAAGTTTTTCTTTAACTGCCCCGGTTAGCCATCCATTAAGCGCAAAACCGGCCAACCAATATTCACGCTGCCACCTTGAAAAAATTCATTTATATATTTTGAAATGGACAATAATAATACATGGCTCCCCTACCCAACTAAATTCTTCACAATTTGAAGGGGCAATAATGATTGCAAGGTGTTCTAACCCTTGAAATGAAAAAAGGTTTTCTGTGTTGAGCAGAAAACCTTTTTCGTGTTTAATGAAAATTTCGACTGTGGATAACTTTTATTACTGAGCGTATCTACGTCTAGGTCCACAAGGAACGCTTCGGCGGCATAAGCATCGCACGAAATTACGCAATAGCGTAATGAGGAGAGCCCACGCGTGCGCAAACTTCAGGCCTCCTCCCTACGATAAGTCATCATCGAATCGCATTCGCTCTTCGTGATTCCTTTATCCCACTCTTAAGGCTCAGTAAGCCTCCTCCGTCGGCAACTGATCCTAAAGGTCCGATTCGTTCAACTAACCATCAGCAAAAATCGCTGATGGAAGTTTCACTATATCTCAGTCGAAGTCCCTCCATTTTATACGGCGATGGTCAAGGTACTTGCGCTTTTGTTCTTCCATTGGAGTATTCTATTTATTAGAAAGTTATTTTCCAGGATTTTGAGGTCTCCCTGGATTATCTGGTCTACCAGGACTTTCTGGTTTACCGGGTTTATTTGGCTTGCAAGGTTTGCCTGGATTTTCTGGCTTACCAGGTTTGTCAGGTTTACCTGGCTTGCATAGTTGATCTGCCCATGTGATTGTATAGTTTAACGTGGAAATGCCATCAGTTCCTGTTGTTATGATTTCTGTTTTACCAGTTGAATGTACGAGTTCAACTGTTGCACCAAGTTGGCTGGCCTCTGCTACTATGTTTTCAGTTGGGTCAGCATATATGGTGTAGTTAAATTTACCTGGTTGGAAGTCTTCAATTCCTTTTCCATCAATGTTAATCGCTCGTAAGGTTGCGTCTGTTTCAGGAACCGGGATTTTGTAAAGCTCACTTCCAAGTGCATAATAGATGCTTCCATCAACCCCGACCGTCATGCTGTTCATGAAATCCTCTACAAGCACTTTGTAATCTAATGTTTTAGGATCAATGACAATCAAACTGCGTGCTAATGTTGTATAGAGCATGCCATCCGGTCCCCACTGAAGGCGGTAAGGAAACCATTTACTGCTATTATACAAACTTGGCCGAATGACTTTACTATCCACCACTTCATAGGTTTCAGGATTCATCTTAAAGATTGTACCTTCAACGGCACCCCATATGAATCCATCTGGTCCGATTGATAAATCACCTATCATTCGAGGTGTTACATCAATTCCCGGGATTTTCGGTGTGAACTCTGTAATCTTTTCACCTTTTTCAACATCCCAAACAAAGATTTTTGCTTCATCTGCTTTAGGATTAATTCCTAATCCACCCCAGACAGACGTTCCTCCAAATAGCTTTCCATCGTGGTAGGCCAAGCTAATAATACTTTGATCCTGAACGACATTCCTCTGCTGAGACCATTCATCAGTTTCAGAATCATAGATAGCCAGAGCTCCGCCTAAGACACCATAGTCAGGGATTGTTCCAACAAATAGCTTATTTTCACCTGATGTGATAGCAAAAGGGCGGTCTTGTTCATCTTTAATATCATATTCAAGCTTTGGATTGCTATTTAAATCTACTGGCTGTGATGGATCATAGCTGTACATAATAGCCCCTACATATGTTCCGAAATAAACGGTATCGTCCAAGAATCCGATTCCCTCTGGCTGGGCAAACGAAGAAACATTCACTTCGACTTCATCAGTGAATGGATTATATACACTCATTCCACGCTGATATCCGCCCATATAAAGCTTTCCGTCTGGACCAGATTCAAGTGATTGAATCGCTACAGCAGTTGCAGCGAGGTCCAACATGACAAACGACAACTCATTTGTTTGGGGGTGATATAGCATATATTCGCCATACTGTGTCACCATAGACAATACTGTTTTGCCAGAAGATAACGTTAGCCAAGCCATATCCTTTACCCGTGGAGTATCGGGTAGAACTGGAAGCCCCTCAATTAATGTTTCTTTGTTTTCATTCAAATCATATTTGTACAACTGTGTTCCTTTTTTATAATAAATCATGTTTGGCTGATTCGGATCAGGTTCAGATATCATATTGCTAAACTCAAAAGAACCTTCAACTTCCATTGTCTTTGGATCAATGACAAGCATATTAATAGTTGAAACGGCAACAAGAAGCTTCCCATTTACAACCCAAATATCCTGGATAAAACCATTTTCACCTGAGTGTCCTTCTATGATAAGCTCCTCTTTTTCACCGGAATGGCGATTAATTTTATACAGATGCTTCGTCGTTCCAATTCCTGCATAAATATAATCTCCTTCAACAGCTAATCCACGTACGTAATCTTGGGTGGAGACACGACCAAAGTCTCTGAATTCGCCTGTGTTGATATCATATTCGAAAACACCTGCACCTGGGTAGGTAGCACCATAAATCTTGCCATCTTCCGTCGCCTCAATATCCCAAACCCAAGCAGCTGAAGGATTAGCTCCTAGGTATTCAACTTCTTTTCGTGCCGGAACATAACGATATAATTTTCCATCAGAAGTACCCGCAAAGTACACGTTTTTATCAGGGCCAATGGTTATGGCCCATACAGCTTCTGTATTATCAATTACTTTAGAAAATTTGAGTTTTCCCGTTTCGGCGTCCAATACCGAGAAAGTTCCAGGATGGCCATTCGAATGATAATATATTTCATTCTCACCCAAACTATTTTTTTGAATAGCCCCAGCTTGTCCCAGCTGAACATGGACCATTTCTCCAAGGTTAATAGGATCAGCATATTCACGGTCTAATTTGGAATCATCTGTTACTTTTTTGAATGTAACATCATCGAAATAGACTTCTGTGAAACTAATGCCTCCCGAATAGAATGCAAGTCTTGCGTATGCTGCATTTTCAGGAACAACACTAAATACCTTTAAATCAATCCATTCGTTTTTCGGCAAGTTGCCGTTAAGTTCTCGATGGTCAGTAATTTTCTTATTGTCTTTATCAAAATATCGAATTTCGGCCACGACATTATGTGACTGGCTAACGACATTGGAAAAGACAGTTAATAAATAGGAGGCACCAGGTTCAACGGCAACCTTATCACTTAAAACACTTACGCCTGCTTTGTCAGTTATATCGTGTAAGTGTAAGCTTTGTACTCCTGTACGAGCCCGTTCTAAACTAACTTGAATGCCTGGTCCTTCAAACTCTGATTTCCATCCTGAAATGTTGCCATCCGTCACTTTCTCTTCAAAGCCTGGATTCACCACTTCTTTGTTAATATCCTCTGTTGGAGGTTCTTCAGTGGATCTACCTTCAATGGTTACATCATCAAAAAACGCTTCCGTAAGGGAAGGATGACCCGAATTAAAGCGTAATTCGACTTTGGCAGCACCAGCAGGAACCTCAAAAGGAACTTGAATTTCAGTCCATTTGTTTGTTCCTAAAACTGCAGAGCCGAAGTTAATAAAGGTAGCTGTTCCTACCCTTTGGTTTTCAGCGTTGTAATAATGAACCTCAAAACCGATACTATGTGATTGGCTGACGACATTTACATATGCTTTCGCTATATATGACTCTCCTGCTGTTACAGAAACCTTTTCACTTGTTACTTGTAAATTGCCTCCCGGGTTACTGCTATTTGCATCTTTAAAATATAAGCTTTTATTTCCGGTTCGGGATTTTTCTCCGCTGAATGCGATACTTGTGGACGGATTTTGAGTGACGAGACTCCAGCCACGATACACTACTTCCTCTTCAAAAGACGCGTTTACCGGCAGTGTTTCTGTATTATCCGAGTCCTTTACAATTTTCACATCATCAAAGTAAGCTTCAGTTTGTGAAGGATGCCCGGAATTAAACCGAAGCTCAACCTTAGTTGCCCCGTCGGGAACTGAGAACGGTACACTGATTTCAGTCCATTGATTTGTTCCCAGGGCTGCTGTCTGGAAGTTAATAAAAGTTGCGTTTCCTATTTTAATATTTTCATTGTTGAAATAATGAACCTCATATCCTATACTATGAGATTGTTTAACGACATTAACAAATGCTTTCGCTGTATAAGACTGTCCTGAATTAACAGGTATTTTTTCACTTGTTACCTGCAAATTACCACCAGTAGTGCTGCTATTAGAATCTTTAAAATGTAAGCTTTTGGTCCCGGTATTTGCTCTTTCATTACTGATAGCAAAACTTGTGGATGAATTATTTGTGACAAGGCTCCACCCAGGAATGACCACCTCTTCAAACCCACCATTCACAACTGCCCCAGCCATAGCACTGGTCCCTATTGCTTGTGAATTTGATACGGAAAAAGGAGCAAGTAAACTAAAAATAAGAGTAAAACAGAAAAAAAGCGCAGACCGTTTTTTAAATTTTTGTTTCTTCATTATTGCCTCCCCATTTCAAATAATTTGACGGATACACCAGTGAATCTCTCCCCCTTAGGATGTTTGCTGAACATTGTACTTAGTCCTCAATAAAACAAGAGACTCTCCATTTCCCACGTCCTTCTTAACCTTCTCATAAAAAGACAAGTTTCCTGCTAAAATGTACCGACGAAAATAGGACCATTAATAAATTAGGTAATAAGAAGTAGAGAATGATAGTCCTCGTAAATCTAATAAACATATAGATAAAATAAATAGCCTCCCATCTTAAGTGATAGGAAGGCTATGAATATTTTTTGAGTATATGATTTTCCAACTAACACTAATATTTTATAAACCTAAGTCAGTAACTAATCTTTCTATGCTGCTCATTTAAAAATGATCCGGAACATCGCACGTTACTTAAAGAAGAATGACGCGAGAATAAATCCAATTATGATTACAAGAATAAGCATCCCAGTGGCTTTCAAACCCAAACTGCCTACTAAATCAACTAAACTACCACTGTTTACTCTATTGAAACCATCGTTCACATTACCCATTGGATTTCTTTTCAGTTCTTCTTGTCTTACTCTCATTCTAATTTGTTTAGGAGTTTCTTTATTATCTTGCATGATCCATCCCCCGCCAATCCCTCTAAGATCAACCATTCTTAAAGAAAGGTCTTTTCATTTCTTCTGGTGTTGTTGAAAATCTTTCTTTGATTCCTCAAGAAATTTGACAGCTTCCTCTGTATCATAGGTTTTTAATTTTAATTTTTTCATCTCTCCCCCATCAGTTTCGAAAATAAATACTGCGGGAGCTTTTTCTATTTCATATTTTGGATACTTTTCCTTTGCGGCTGCTAAACTTGTTAGATATTCCATTTCAACCACAGAATAAGTGCCATTAACAAATTTACTAAATTTCTCGCTTAAATTTTCTTCGCCTTGAACAATAAGGACATAATACTTTTCCTCAGTTTTTTCTTTGGAAGAGCAGCCAATAATCAGGGCTATCAACAAGAATGAGCAAATTAGTGCCAATCTTTTCATAAAAACCCTCCAGAAATTATCAATAAAGATTGTGCGGAACTCCTAGCCCGATTAACTCACCTTTTTCTTCAAGACGGGATGTATTCCATAGGCTCTGTACAATGAACATATCCATTTTTCTTGTAATAATTAATAGCTTCCTCACTTGGCCATACAATTGCAAACTCAAATTTATTAACTTTAATCCAATGGTTTATTGAACTTAAAACTTTACTTCCAATTCCTCCATTTCTATATTCAGGAATGGTGTACACATTTGTCATATACAAAAACGGATGAGTAACTCTCCCTGGTCTCGGCACTTTATGTATTAATTCTATGTAGATATGCGAAACGATTTTCTCATTATCTTCTGCCACCCATATAAACCACTGTTTACTATTTATTGCATTCTCTAAAAAAGTTTGGCATTCCTTTTCAAACTCTTCATAGTTTTCGTCTTTTTTGCCTTCATCAAATTCAATGGTATTATCCCATCTCATTTTAATTAACTGCTTAATATCTCTTAGTTCCGCAAGTCTGATATTCACTTATATCACCTCTTATATATTTATGCACAACCCTAGTTTAATATGGAACTTCCACAAAAAGGGTTCTAAATCCTTTAATATAGGATAAACTAATGTTCTTCTTTGATTTCTGTTCCAATAAATTAATTATCTACTCCTCAGCAACTCAAAAGTATAATTCATATAGACGGAAAAATTCCGTTTAATGAGTAAGTACGGATAACAAAATAGTTAAATAGACGGAGAAATTCCTGCTATTGAATCAAAAAGTGTAAAAATTGTGGATTATGCTTTGGATAACCGGAAAAACTCCTCTTATTTATCCCAAATTAAGCTCCAATCTTTAAATAGACGGAAAACCTCCGTTTATTTATGCTGGCTACTTACGTAGGACAGTGAACTTATTATCTGTATATGAAATGGTTAGAAAATTGCCGATAATATCAACAGGTTGCAATAAAGGAGAATTTTTAGTTCAACATATATGTATAAAAATTAATTAAATTCTAAATACAACAAAGAGACCAAACCGCTAGGCAATTTGGTCCTCAACTTATTTAGTATAAAATCAAAATTCTTAGCTTTGGATAAATATCTTCATTAGCCCAACCGGATTTTAAGCTTTTCACAAATATAGCTGCCTACCTGTTCCGTGGTAGCCTTTCCGCCTAAATCAGGTGTAACCATTTCTTTTTCCTGAAGGACATCTTCCATCGCATCAATTATTGCTCGTGCAGCTTCGGTTTGGCCAAAATGGTCCAGCATCATGCTGGTGCACCAAATCGAAGCAATTGGATTAGCAATGCCTTTTCCTGCGATATCAGGTGCGGAACCATGGACCGGCTCGAACATCGAGGGGTATTTCTTTTCAGGATTGATATTTGCTGAAGGCGCGATGCCCAGCCCGCCAACAATTGCTGCACCTAAATCAGTCAGGATATCGCCGAAAAGATTGGAGGCAACTACAACATCGAAGGTTTCAGGCTTGCTGACAAAAAAAGCAGCCAGTGCGTCGATATGTACAGTGCTCCATCCCACATCAGGATACTCCTGGCCAATCCTTTCGACATACTCATCCCAAAATGGCATCGTGTGATTAATGCCGTTGGATTTCGTAGCAGCCGTAACATGCTTTTTCCCGCCGCGCTTTTGTGAAACATCATAGGCATATCGTAATACCCGTTCTACGCCTTTGCGAGTGAACACACTGTTCTGTATTGCCATATCCATATCAGTACCCTGGTACATACGGCCGCCGATGCTGGAATACTCACCTTCATTATTTTCACGGATTACAATAAAATCGAGATCCTCACGGGTTTTACCTGCAAGCGGAGACTCAATTCCTTTTAGCAATTTGATTGGGCGTATATTTATATATTGTTCGAATTGGCGCCTGATCGGCAAGAGCAGCCCCCACAGGGAAACATGATCTGGCACACCTGGATAGCCGACAGCTCCAAGGAAAATCGTATCAAACGCACTTAAGATATCCAAGCCATCATCCGGCATCATCTTCCCATGCCTGGCATAATACTCGCAGCTCCAGTCGAATTCTTTATAGGAAAAAGAAAGGCCTCCATGGAGCGATGAAACCGTATCCAATACTTTCTTGCCTTCCCTTACAACATCCACCCCGATTCCATCTCCAGGAAGCAGGGCAATAGAATACTTTTCCATAGTTATCTCCTACTCAAATGTTTTAGAAGTTAACACTTCGGGGTTGCCAATATAGGCTGGTTTTTTACCATTCAGCACGTTTATGACATTTTCGGCTACTGTTCTTGCCATGATTTGGTTGCATTCCACAGTTGTTCCACCAACATGCGGAGTAGCTACCACATTGGGAAGAGTTAATAATGGCAAATCTTTTGGCGGCGGCTCCGGATCGAACACATCCAAACCAGCTCCTGCCAACTGGCCCGCCTTCAAGGCATGATACAGATCGGTTTGATTAACGACCGCACCTCTCGCCGTATTGACCAAATAGGCTGTAGGCTTCATTTGGGAAAACAGCTTTTTATTTATGGAATACTTGGTATGCTGATTTAATGGAATATGAAGGGAAACATAGTCCGACTCTCGGAAAACTTCGTCCATATTGGTTGCTATCTTTATGCCGATTTCGTCTGCATACCCATGTTTTTCCGATTTATATTCTCTAACCCAAGCGGTTACATCCATATCAAACCCTAGTTTCAGTCGTTTTGCCACTTCTTGTGCAATGTTACCGAACCCTATTAAACCGACCTTTTTCCCTTTCAGTTCATATGAAGGGATTTCCATTCTCGAGCCATAGTTTCCTTCTTTCATATTTTCATGGTAGGGAACCACTGATTTCGCTAAAGCCATGATTAACATGACCGCATGCTCGGCGGTTGAGACCTTATTGACGGATGGAGCATGGAGCACGGGTATTCCCTTTTCGGTCGCATAAGCAACATCAATATTGTCCAGCCCGACACCTGCTCCTGAAATTACCTTTAATCCCGGACCAGCAGCGTCAATAACTTCGCGAGTGATTTTAGCTGGCGCCCTGAGGACAATTCCATCTACATTTTTTACCGCCTCGCATAAACGGGGAATATCATATTGGTCTGTCCGGATAACCTCGGCTCCCTCATTCAATACCCTTTCCCCATCTGGATGATACATGGACAGAATTTGCAATACACGTGGCTTGCTCATATTTTTTCCTCCCGAATCCTTAAACCCGAAGATTTTCAACAATCGTAGCAATTCCCTGACCGCCGCCGATACAAGCGGTTATCAACCCATACCTGGCACCGCGCCGTTCCAGCTCATTCATAATTTTAACTGTCAGGATTGCACCCGTACCGCCAATCGGATGCCCAAGTGCAATTGCCCCGCCATTGACGTTCAGCTTCTTTTGATCAATTCCAAGCTCCTTCACACAGGCGAGCGCCTGGGCTGCGAATGCTTCATTTAATTCTATTAAATCTATATCATTTAATGTTAAGCCTGCAAGTTTAAGAGCTTTGAGAGTTGCCGGCACCGGCCCGATCCCCATTATTTCAGGAGCCACACCGACTGCTGCCTGTGAAACAATCCGAAGACGGGATTTGAGGCCGCGTTTCTCAGCTTCTTCTTCTGCCATAACAATAAGGGCCGCGGCACCATCATTCCGCCCGCTTGCATTCCCGGCTGTAACAGTACCGCCCGATTTAAATACAGGCTTCAACGAGCCAAGCTTCTCAAGGCTTGTCATTCTCGGGTGTTCATCTGTGTCAAAAACAATTATATCTTTTTTATGCTTGATTTCATAAGGAACAATCTCGTCTTTAAATCTGCTGGCTGAGATTGCCTCAGCAGCTTTTTGCTGGCTGTGGAGAGCAAATTCATCCTGTTCTTCGCGGCTGATGGAGTACCGCTCCGCAAGGTTCTCCGCGGTTAACCCCATCGTCAAATTCCCATAGACCTCAATTGGCTGTGCTCTTGGCTGGCTTTCTGTATTGGGGTCGACTAGTTCCGCATTTCCGGCACCATAACCATAACGTGCTTTACGCAAATAATAGGGAGCGGTACTCATGCTTTCGGCACCGCCTGCTAAAATTACATCGGATAAACCGCACATAATTTGTTGTGCCGCATTATTGATAGCCTGCAGCCCTGAACCGCATTGGCGGTGTACAGTGTAACCGGGAACCTCAATCGGTATCCCTGCCCGAAGCAGCGCCAGACGTGCCAAGTTAGGTACATCTGAACTTTGCTTAGCATGGCCCCAAACCACTTCGTCTACATTTACTCCATCTATATTAGATCTTGTTAATGCTTCCCGCATGACTTTTTCTGATAAAAAATCAGCTTCTACATCCTTTAACGCTCCGCCCATTCTTCCGATTGCTGTACGGACACCATCAATGATTACGACATTTCTCATTTCCTACACCACCTATTTTAAGAACTCGCGTTTTAGTTCATTGGCAATAATATTCCTTTGAATTTGGCTTGTTCCTTCATAAATCTTCGTAATTCGGGCATCACGGTAAAATCTCTCAATCGGATAATCCCTCATATAGCCGATTCCCCCGTGAATTTGGACCGCCAAATCAGCAACACGGTTGTAGACTTCAGAACCGTACAGCTTAGCCATCGCCGCTTCTTTTACTACCCGCATTCCTTTATCCGCCATCCAGGCGACCCGGTAGGTAATCGAACGGAGCAGTTCTATTTCCATCGCCATGTCTGCGAGCATATGCTGGACTGCCTGCTGTTCGAAGATCGGCTTGTCAAACTGAATACGCTGCATCGCGTAATCCGTGCTTAGTTCCAGCAGTTTTTCACAGGAACCGAGGTTTCTTGCTGCAAGGCCGGCCCTACCGTTGGCAAGTATTTTCAAGGCATTGACGTATCCTTTGCCCTCTTCCCCCAATACATTTTCTGCGGGAACCTCGCAATCTTCGAAAAATAGCTCAGCGGAATGGGAGCCGCGCAGACCCATCTTCTTCTCGACGTTTCCTACTATGAATCCAGGAAAATCCTTTTCTACGATAAAGGAGGTTATGCCCTTGGCTCCTTTGCTTGGGTCCGTTACTGCCATTACCGTGAATACGTGGCCGCAAACGGCATTGGTAATATAATGTTTGGAGCCATTCAGGATGTATTTATCGCCTTTTTTAACAGCTTTTGTTTTTAAATTGGCTGCATTTGACCCGGCACTCGGTTCTGTTAATGCGAATGCACCTATCCACTCACCGCTTGCCATTTTCGGCAGGTACTTTTCTTTTTGTTCCTTCGTGCCTAGCTCGACAATTCCTACAGAACCGATTCCTGTGTGAGCCCCAATTAATGTCGTATAGCCATTATGGGTCATTCCCAATTCCTCATATATCGCGCATTTGCCGACCATATCGAGCCCAAGTCCGCCGTATTCTTCCGGGATGCTCAGCCCGAAAAGCCCCATTTCCTTAGATGCTTCTACAATTTGTTCTGGAATTTCATCGTTTTCCTCGATTTCCATTGCTACTTTTTCTACTTCCCCTTGAACAAAATCATGAACAGCCTTTTTTAAAAGTTGGATATCTTCTGAAAATGTAAAATCCATTTATATTTCCCCCTATCTCCCCTGAAAGTTTGGCTGCCTTTTTTCCAGGAATGCCTCAGTTCCTTCACGTTTATCATCTGAACCCATTAATAATGCCTGGGACAGCTTTTCGAGGTAAAGAGCTGTTTCCATATCAATATCGGCGCCGCGGTTCACAGCAGCTTTTGCCAGCCTTAGCGCAAGTGGTGCCTTCCTCGATAATTTATTTGCATATTCCTTTGCCGTTTCAAGTAAGACTTCGGGCGGTACTGCCCTGCTGACAAGGCCTATTCTTTGGGCTTCTTCGGCAGTAAGAATATCGCCGGTTAAAATAAGCTCCATTGCTCTCCCTTTTCCGATGGTCCGGGTAAGCCGTTGTGTGCCCCCCGCACCAGGAATGATCCCTAATCCCGCTTCTGGCAGGCCAACCTTCGCATTAAGCGAGGCAACTCGGATATCACAGGCCAACGCTAGTTCGAGCCCTCCACCCAGAGCAACCCCGTTAATTGCTGCAATGGTCGGTTTTTCATAGTCTTCGATTTTACGATAAGTGGCGGTCATATTCGGCTGAAGCGCCTCAATCATCGTCCGCTTATTCAACTGTGAAATATCCGCGCCGGCGGCAAACGACTTTTCACCCGCCCCGGTGATGATGACAACACGAATGTCCTGGCTGCTGCGCCACAAGTCCAAAGCTTTTTCTATTTCATGCAGTGTATCTAAATTTAATGCATTCCTCAGTTCGGGACGATTTATAACAATCCAGCCGATGTGCTCTTCCTGGCGGGCTAGGATATTTGTAAATTCCATTTCCTCAACACCTCTTTGAAATCGAATTTGTTGCAAGTCCCCTAATCAACACTCATGGTTATAAGGTTTTCAGATACTTTAAACTCGGCCTCTGTTAGTGCCCTTATTTCCTCGAGGCTTGAGTCAGATGCGATTTCCTCCAATATCAATTGTCCCGGGTTAATGCGGAAGACCGCTTTTTCTGTCACGATCATCTCGGCGCTTTGTATTCCGCTAGTTGGATAAGTAAGCTTTTTTACTATTTTAGGAGAGTGGTTCTTGGTAACATGCGTAATTGCAATGATGATTCGCTTCGCACTCGCAACAAGGTCCATGGCTCCTCCTACGCCTAGAATGTCCTCTCCTGGGACAGCCCAGTTGGCAACTTCACCCGATTCGCTGACCTGAAGCGCACCCATTACCGCGGTATCTACATGGCCGCCGCGAATCATCACGAATGAATCCGAGCTTGAAAAAATCGAGGCCCCCACTCCTGCTGTTATTGGGTGTTTACTCGCACTAATCAAATCCATATCGATTTCTTCTTTTGGCGGTGTCGGGCCCATCCCTAACAATCCGTTTTCAGACTGAAGATAAATGCCGCTATCCGGTTTTAAATAATTTTGAATCAGAGTCGGAATCCCGACCCCAAGATTCACAACAGTTCCTTCATGAAGTTCACGGGCAATCCGTTTCGCTATTCTAATCCGGTATGCTTTCAGCTGGTTTTTATCCGTTGCGTTCAACATACACGCCTCCTACCTTTTCATACCGTTCATTCATGACAACGATGTCCACATAAGCATGTGGGGTGACAACCTGTTCCGGGTCAAGCGAACCCGCTTCTACAATCTCATCCACCTCGGCTATCACAAGGTTTGCGGCAGTTGCCATCATCGGATTAAAGTTCCGTGCGGTTTTTGAATAAATCAGATTGCCAAGCGTATCAGCTTTAGCAGCTTTAATTAATGCTATATCCGCCTTAATTCCTCTCACAAAAATAAACCGTTCGCCGTCAAAAACTCTTTCTTCCTTTCCTTCCGCAAGCTTGGTCCCGACCGCTGTTTTCGTATAGAAACCGGCAATTCCGGCACCGCCTGCACGAATGGCTTCAGCCAATGTTCCCTGGGGAATCAGTTCTATGTCCAGTTCGCCGCTCTTCCATGCTTTTACCGCATCACGGTTGGAGGTGAAATACGATCCAACCGCTTTTTTTACATGTTTTGAGAGTAATAGCTTTCCCAGCCCCTTTCCGGCCTCGCCAAGATTATTGCTGATGATGGTAAGCTCCCTCGCATGGTCTGATTCCGCTATCATATCAATCAGCGTAAATGGTGTGCCGCAAAGGCCAAAGCCGCCAACCATTACCCGGTCACCGTGCTTGATCCAATTAATAGCATCCTTAGCCGATCGGAGTTTTTCACACTTAAGCGTTTTGCTCATCGTTCGCCCTCCATTTTGTAAAACTTATGAACCGATTTGGTGTCGATATGAGCCGAATCAGCACCGATATGAGCTAATTCTGCACTGGTATGAGCCAATTCTGCCCCGATATGAGCCATTTCGGCATCGATATGAGCCAATTCTGCACTGATATGAGCCTCATATGAGCCATTTTGGCATCGATATGAGCATTTAGACATTTACTGGAAATTCCCTGTTATTTTTCATACGTATAAAACCCTTGCCCTGATTTGCGGCCCAACCTGCCTGCTTTGACATATTTAATGAGCAGCGGACATGGACGGTATTTTTCTCCGAGTGATTTATAAAGATATTCCATGTTGCGAAGCCTTGTATCAAGGCCGACAAGGTCTGCAAGTTCAAGCGGCCCCATTGGATGGTTCAGGCCAAGCTTCATTGCTTTATCGATATCTTCAGCTGAGGCTACCCCTTCCATCAGCATATTCATGGCTTCGTTTCCAATCAGGCAATTCATCCGGCTCGTAACAAACCCGGGGAATTCATTGACCTCAACTGTTTCCTTGCCTAATCTCCGGCTCACTTCTCTTGCTCTATTCATCGTTTCGTCAGAAGTTTGCAAGCCTCTGACTATCTCAATCAGCTTCATTTTGTGGACAGGATTAAAGAAATGCATGGCGATACATTTTTCTGGTCTGGAGGTTTGTGCAGCTATTTCTGTAGGACTCATCGTAGATGTATTTGTTGCAAGGAGAGTGTGGGCCGGACAGATTGCATCCAGCTTTTTAAAGACTTCAATTTTCAGCTCGATCAATTCAAAAACTGCTTCAATAACGACATCTGCATTGCCTGCAGCTTCTTCAAGGCTGCTCGTATAATGTATGTTTTGTAAAGCTGTTTCAACCTCTTCTCTTTTTAAAAATCCCCTATCGGCACTCTTGGACATTTCTGTTTCAATATATACCTTCGCTTTTTCTAGATTTGCTTGACTAACATCGTTTATAAAAACCTGGTAGCCTCCTAAAGCAGCGACATATGCAATTCCGCGGCCCATTACTCCGGAGCCGACAACCGTTAATTTTTCCACGAGTGTTTCCCTCCCAATCTGTTCGCTGCATTTAAACACGTTACAGGAAAAGAATCAGCAGAAACTCTCCTGCTGATTCTATTTTTAGGTTTTAGATAATATAAATTTGAGAGTTTGTTTTTGGTTACTGGTTATCAATCTGGGCCCGCTGCAGCTTTCCGCTATAATCAACATAGATCGATTTCCATTCCGTATACACATCCAGTGCCGCAACACCGGAATCCCTGTGGCCGTTGCCGGTTCCTTTTGTTCCGCCGAATGGCAGGTGGATTTCCGCTCCTGATGTTCCTGCATTTATATAAACAATACCGGTATCAATATCTCTCATTGCCTTGTAAGCCTGATTTATATTGGCCGTATAAACTGAACTGGAAAGACCAAATTCAACGCTGTTGTTGATCTCGATTGCTTCTTCAAGGCTTTTAACCCCAATGATTGAAACGACCGGCCCAAAGATCTCTTCCTGTGCAATTCTCATATCCCTTGTTACATCGGTAAAAATAGTAGGCTGATAGAAATTGCCTGCTCCCAACTCATTTTCATCGGCTATTTTTCCGCCGGTAAGAAGTTTGGCTCCTTCCTGCTGCCCAATTTTGACGTAGTCATCTATCCTTTCAAGGGAGGAACGGTTAATGACAGGCCCAACTTTGACAGATTCGTCCAAACCATCGCCCAGCTTAAGTTCGCCTATTCGTGAAAGCAGTTTTTGTTCGATTTGCTCTTTAACCGATTCATGGACAAGTACGCGGCTTGTTGCGGTACATCTCTGGCCGCTAGTTCCGAAAGCTCCCCACAATATCCCCTCGACAGCAAGATCAAGGTCCGCATCTTCCAATACGGTAACAGCATTTTTCCCGCCCATTTCTAGCGAGGTTCTTTTTAAAAGTGAACCGGCACGGCCATTGATTGCCTTTCCAACCTCATTTGAACCTGTGAAGGAAATTAAATCAATGCCTGGATGCTCGACCATGGCATTGCCTACCTCGCTTCCAGATCCATTTACTAGATTGATAAGCCCCTTTGGCAGTCCTGCCTGTTCATAGATTTTGACAAACTCCTCAGCAACCATCGGCGTTTCTGTCGCGGGTTTCCAAACAACTGCATTCCCGGAAACAAGAGCAGGAAGTGACTTCCATGAGGCAATGGCAATCGGGAAATTCCATGGAGTAATCAATCCCGCAACACCAACCGGAACCCTTACACTCATGGCAAATTTATCGCGCAGCTCGGAAGGGACCGTATCGCCAAAAAGCCTTCGTCCTTCACCGGCCATATAAAAAGCCATATCAATCGCTTCCTGTACTTCACCCCTGGCCTCTTCAATCACTTTGCCCATTTCGCTTGTTAGTGTCCTGGCGAGTTGTTCCTTTCTTTCTTTTAATAAATAGGCAACTTTATATAAGTAATCAGCCCGTTCTGGTGCCGGCACCAATCGCCATAACTTTTGTGCCTGTCTTGCCGCCTGTACAGCCTTGTCGACATCTTCCTTTGAAGATTGGGCAACCTCACCAAGCACATCTCCATTTGCAGGATTCATAATTGGAACAAATCTCCCGGTTGATGGCTCGCTCCATTGCCCATTGATATAGTTCACTATTTTTCTCAAGTCCTATCCCTCCATTTGTTAATTGTTTGTTATTTTTAGTTTTTGTTTGATTCTATTTACTGCTTCAAATAATCTCTCGGTTGGCACTGAAAGTGAAACGCGGAAATATCCCTCTCCGGAAGGCCCAAATGCATTGCCTGGAGTGAGGATGACTCCGGTCTGTTCCAGTACATTCGTGACAAACTCTGCAGATGTGTATCCATCTGGTACGGGAGCCCATATAAAGAAACTGCCTTTTGGCGGTTCGACTTCCACCCCAATTGTTCTAAGTCCCTCAACCATGGCCGTCAAGCGTTCTTGATAAATATGATTGTAGGAAGAGATACAGCTCTGGTCACCAGTTAGAGCATGAGCAGCCGCCTTTTGAATCGGAGTAAACTGCCCTGTGTCTGTATTACTTTTTAAAATTGACAATGCCTGAATTATTTCTTTGTTTCCTGCCACATAGCCAATCCGGAAACCGGTCATGCAGTAGGTTTTTGATAACGATCCAAACTCGACAGCGATGTCTTTAGCACCTTCAACCTGTAGGATGCTCGGTGCCTTATATTCACCAAAGGTGACCATGTTATAAGCCGAATCATGTGCAATCGGGATTCCGTTCTTCGCTCCAAACTCTATAGCCTTTTTAAAAAAATCAATATCTACTGTTGCCGCAGTAGGATTACCAGGATAATTTAAAAACATAAGCTTTGATTTGGTAAGTATGTCTTGAGGAATTTCCTCAAAATCGGGTTGGAAATTATTTTCTTTTAAAAGCGGCATATTATAGCACTGTCCATTTGCCAGTAATGTTGCCATCCGATAAACCGGGTAGCTTGGGTCAGGTATTAATACATACTCCCCAGGATCCACAAGAGTTGGCACGATATGGGCAATACCTTCCTTGGAACCAATCAATGCCAGAACTTCCGTATTGGGGTCCAGCGATACCCCGAAATGTCCCTTGTAATAATCGGCAACTGCCTCTCTGTATTCCTTGATTCCTATAAAACTTGGGTATTTCAAATTCCTCGGATCCTTTGATTCTTCTACTAATTTTTCAATGATATGTGCAGGTGTAGGTAAATCAGGATCACCAATTCCTAAATCGATAATATCTATCCCCGCCTCTGCCATTGCTGCTTTTTTCTTATTAATTTCGGCAAATAGGTAAGGAGGTATCTGTGACATACGAAGCGATTGGAAATTCATTTGTTCACCCGCTTTCCATTTGTCAATTCAGAAAATTCAAATACATTTATACTTTATAATTTATAGTTTTTCCTTTTGTTTAACTATGGTCGATTTATACAAAAATCAGCGGAAATACCCCATTCTTTCCGTATTGTTTTAACAAAAGTGGTATAGGACCACTTCACAAGTAAAGGGTACGTAGGGGGCAGGCATAAGCTGAAGGAATTTTATGTAGGTTACTATATAAAATAAATTTAAGTATTTCTTTCTAAATCCCGTGATTTCCGTTTCAGGTGCTTCGCTTTCCGTGGGGCGGGCGGTTAGCCTCCTCGGCGTGAACGCCTGCGGGGTCTCACCTGTCCCGCTGCTCCCACAGGAGTCTTCGCACCTTCCACTGCAATCACTTGATATCTTCAAATCCGTTTTTCTTTAGTACAACATATGTATTTAAGCTTATGCATTTTTGCTTAAGGAGCGCGTGGTCACCTCTATAAAAATTACTCATTAGCTATTTAAAGACTTCCCTTCCCGCTGAATTCCTTTAGTCGTGGTATCAAACCGCCACAAATAATACACCGCCGTCTTTAAGCCACCTTCATAACTTTGACTTCCGCGGCAAAAAACAGGTCCCTCCCCTAGGAAGGAACCTGTTTACATTTAAGCTTCTTTTATAGTTCTTTCTAAATCTACTGTTGTTTGTTGATTAGCTATCTGATTTTTCTTATGATAGCCCTTGCCATAATAGAAGGCTACCAAGGTTGCCAGGAATAACGGTCCGACAATAACCGCTATTCTTGTATCTGGCGAATATGCCATCATCCCAACTACCATTGCCAGGAAGGCAAGTGAAAAGTAGGATGTGAACGGGAATAACGGCATTTTATATGTAAGTGATGAAGCGTGCTTCTTAGACAAACTTCTACGGTACTTGATTTGTGATAGCAGGATCATCGACCATGTCCAGATTGCACCAAAGGTAGAAACAGCAGTTAACCATATAAAGATTTTTTCCGGCACCATATAATTTAGGACTACACCGAACAATAACACGCTCCCTGTAAGCATAACTGCTTTGCTTGGAACGCCATTTTTATTCACCATCCCAAGTTTCTTTGGTGCATCGCCGTTTTCAGCGAGGTTGAAAAGCATCCTTGCTGTACTGAATATTCCCCCGTTACAGGAAGATAGCGCTGCGGTTAAAACGACAAAATTGATAATTCCCGCGGCTGCCGGAATGCCCAGCTGGTCAAACACTAATACGAACGGGCTGCCTTTTACACCGATTTCCTGCCATGGGTAAATCGACATCATGACAATCATGGTCCCGACATAAAACAGGAGAATTCGCCAAAAGACTGTGTCGATTGCCCTTCTTAATGTTTTCTTCGGATTTTTGACTTCCCCTGCGGTAATGCCAATCATTTCAACTCCGAGAAACGCAAACATAACCATTTGAAGGGAAAGGAGTACACCAGTCAGACCGTTTGGAAATAAACCGCCATTTTCCCAAAGATTACTGATGCCTGTTGCAATGCCGCCGTTTCCAATTCCGAAAATTATGATGCCAAGTCCGCTAACAATCATAAAAATAATTGTCACGATTTTAATAGCCGCAAACCAAAATTCTAGTTCCCCAAATGCCTTAACTGCCAAAAAGTTTACAGCGACCATGATTCCCAGTGCAAGAAGCGCCCAAATCCAACGTGGAACGTCAGGAAACCAGTACTCCATGTAAATTCCTGCCGCGGTTATCTCTGCCATACACGTGACAATCCATAGCAGCCAATAGTTCCAGCCAGTCAAAAAACCTGGTAATTGACCTAAATAATCTCGCGCATATTGGCTGAATGACCCGGCCACTGGTTTTTCAATTGCCATTTCCCCTAGCGCCCTCATGATAAAGAAAATGATCATACCGGCAAACGCATAAGCAATAATAATGCCAGGCCCGGCGAGCTTGATAGCCGAAGCCGAACCGAGGAAAAGGCCAACCCCGATTGCTGCACCAAGTGACATAAGCGTAATGTGCCGTTCTTCCAGCCCTCTTTGAAGCTGATTTGGTTGCTTAGTTTTCTGCATAAATCTACCCCCATGTTTTAATTTTCCCTGTCCCCCACTTGTACCCAACAACATACATTTAACCCAAACAATTATTCTAGTAAACCTAGCAGTTGAAATTTATTATACAGTCATTTGATAGCGCTTACATTACCATTTTGTTCTAAAAAGTGTCAAATTGTTGACAATTCTCATAATTTTAAGACAAAGTGGCATTTGTGGTATATACACAAATCGACTCTTTGTGTATTGTGTAATTACGATAAACACTATATAAAAATCATATTATAGAAAAAGGTGTAAGGTATGGCTGCAAGTAAACAAGATCCTTTTAGCGAAAGTTTTGATAGTCTTGATGAAATAGCAGATAGGATTAGTGAAGTTTTGCATTGCCCGATTACAATCGAGGACGCCAACCACCGTCTGCTTGCCTATAGTACTCATGATGACAGAACAGACCCGGCCCGGGTTGCAACGATAATGGGCCGCCGAGTACCAGAAAAGGTCATCAATTCATTGTGGAAAAATGGTGTGATCCCAAAGCTTTTGAAAACCAGGGAACCAGTACGGATAAAAACCGTTGATGAAATTGGTCTTGGCGATAGGGTTGCTATTTCGGTTTGGAAAAATGATGAGCTGCTGGGATTCATTTGGGCTCTCGAGATTGGTAAAACCCTTGGCGAAGAAGGAATGGGCTTGCTCAAACGGGCAGCTGAAGCGACAAAAAATAAATTAATTCAAGTTCATGCCCGAAAACACAAAAAGGACGAACAATCTCACGAATTTTTTTGGAAGCTGTTGACAGGCCATTACCATTCAAACGAGGAAATCCACTTGCAATTCCAGTCGCTAAAAATCACACCCCCTCCTTCCTATGCGATTATGGTGTTTAATTTTTCAAGTGACATAAAAAGTGAAACTGAAAAGCAGGTTTCGTATCAATTGCGGACGATTCAAAAACCAGCCGTTCTTCTTTATACCTTTGACCAGCAGCAATTGGTAATGCTCATTTCTCTTGACCGTAATGCAAATCCGGTTGAAACATTGACTATTTTCAGTGAACAGTTTATTTATAAGATGATGGATAGATATAATGTTCCCTCACTCGTACAAGGATTTAGCGGTATATACAGCGATTATTTACACATCGAAAAGGCGTTTGGAGAGGCACAAAAGGTTTTAGCTATTAAACGAAAATTCCCGGCCGAAACTAAGGAAATTCACAGCTATCAAAGCTTGGGAATTTTTAAACACCTAGACATCCTTTTGGAAAAGTCAACAAAGGGAGAGCTTGGGAACCCTGCTCTTAAACAGCTGCAAGACTATGACAGAAAGAACCATACCGACCTGATCGAAACCTTGGAGACGTATCTGAATAAAGATTGCAATATACAGGATACGGCCAAGGCCCTCAATGTCCATATCAACACGCTGAATTACCGCTTAAAGCGAATTTCTGAAATAGGAGGCATTAATCTGAAAGACCCAAATCAGAAAGTGAGTTTATTTGTTGATATTAAGCTGGAAAAATTTAATCACTGACTTTCTCGTCGTTTATCAGGAAATTATAAATTTCGCGACTGTGGATAACTTTTATATAAAGTGTGTCTACGTCTAGCTCCACAAGGAGAGCTTCGTCAGCATCAGCATCGCACGAAATTACGCGATAGCGTATGAGGAGCACCTATCGCCTAGCAAACTTCAGGCCTCCTCCCTACGATAAGTCATCATCGAATCGCTTACGCTCTTCGTGATTCCTTTATCTCAGTCGAAGTCCCTCCATTTGGTACGGCGATGACCACTAAGGAAAGCTCCTCAGAATAATCATCGCAGGGACAGGCGGCACTTTGCCTGTCACGAAGGCGCTTGCGCTTTTGTTTATTTGTGAATTCCTGAACGATTTGTGAAATCCACACAAAAGAAAGCGCTTACTTTCTCTTCTTTGAACAATGTAAATTTCCTTTTCCATGGATTATTCTAAGGATAAGAAAACACAAACCCATTTTTCAAGGAGGATTTCCGAATGATTATTGGTGTACCGAAAGAAATTAAAAACAACGAAAACCGTGTAGCCCTCACTCCAGCAGGGGTTCTTACACTTGTCCAAGCAGGCCACAAGGTTCTGATTGAAAAAGAGGCCGGCGTTGGAAGCGGCTTTACGAATGAAGATTATATCCAGGCCGGTGCAGAAATAATCGAAACAGCTGAAAAGGTCTGGCAGGCTGAAATGGTTATGAAAGTTAAGGAACCACTTGAAAGTGAATACAACTACTTCCGTAAGGGATTAATCCTATTTACCTACCTTCACCTTGCTGCTGAGCCATTCCTTGCCAAGGCACTTAAAATGGCCGGCGTAACGGCAATCGCGTATGAAACGGTTTCCGTAAATCGCACGCTCCCACTTCTTACGCCAATGAGTGAGGTAGCTGGACGGATGTCTGCGCAAATCGGCGCTCAATATCTACAAAAAGTCAATGGCGGACAAGGCATCCTTCTTTCGGGAGTACCTGGGGTAAGCCGAGGCAAAGTGACAATCGTCGGCGGTGGGATCGTCGGCACAAATGCAGCCAAAATGGCAATCGGACTCGGCGCAGAGGTTACCATAATCGACTTGAGCGCTGACCGTCTCCGCTATTTGGATGATATTTTCGGAAACAACATCAAGACATTGATGTCCAATCCATACAACATCGCCCAGGCTGTAAAGGAAGCAGATCTTGTCATCGGTGCTGTCCTGATTCCAGGTGCAAAGGCACCAAAGCTCGTAACAGAAGAAATGGTCAAATCCATGAAGCCAGGTTCGGTCATTGTTGACGTGGCCATTGACCAAGGTGGAAGCGTTGAAACGATTGATCATGTAACAACTCATGACAATCCTACTTACATCAAGCACGGAGTTGTTCATTACTCTGTTGCTAATATGCCTGGTGCCGTACCAAGAACGTCTACCATGGCTTTGACAAATGTAACGGTTCCTTATGCGCTTCAAATTGCCAACAAAGGCATTGAAAAAGCCATCTCTGAAAATCCGGCACTGAAGCTTGGAGTCAACGTGGCTAACGGTGAAGTTACGTACGAAGCAGTAGCACGCGACCTGAAATATAACTATGTATCCGTAGACGATGCTTTTGGCAAAATTGCAGTTGCAAGATAATAATGGCTAATACATCCCTCAAGGTATTTTTCTTGAGGGATTTCCCATCTAAGTTGAACCGGGGGGATCAACGTGATTCAGCAGAGCTATCGGGATACATGGGCAGAAATTTCATTAGAGGCTATAACATACAATACAGAACAATTCAAAAAGCACATTGGAGAAAACGTGAAGTTAATGGCGGTCGTGAAAGCTGATGGGTACGGCCACGGTTCTTTCCGAGTCGCAAAGGCGGCATTGCTGGCCGGTGCGGAGTATCTGGCAGTCGCCCTTCTTGATGAGGCGCTTGAACTTAGACAAGCTGGTATAAATGAGCCCATCCTCGTATTAGGGTATACCCCAGCCCGCTCTGTGAAAAAAGCTATTTTGGGAAATATAGAGCTGACGGTTTTTTCAAAGGAAACCCTACAAGAAATTATCAATCAATCGAGGGAAATGAAAAGAAGAGTTGCGGTTCACCTAAAAATCGACACTGGAATGACCAGAATTGGTGTTCAAACGAAAGAGGAAGCCTTAACTTTGGTAAAAATGTCCGAGTCTGCAGACAATGTTCTCTTAAAGGGAATCTTCACCCATTTCGCAAATGCGGACAGCGAAGACCCATCCTATACGGCTAAACAGTTTTCACAATTCCAGACGGTGGTTTCATTTTTGGAAAAGAACAAAATCCACATTCCTTTCAAGCATTGCTGCAACACTGCGGCAACAATGTCTTTCCCTGCCATGCATCTTGATATGGTCCGCGTCGGCATTGGATTGTATGGCTTGTATCCTGATGCATCATTGAAAAAACATACTCTAACACTAAAACAGGCTATGACGCTGAAAACGAAAATCGCCTCTCTTAAAATTGTCCCTGCCAACCAGCCGATCAGCTATGGGTGTACATATTTACCACCGAAGGAGAGCGTGATTGCCACCCTGCCGATTGGGTATGCTGACGGCCTTTCAAGACTGCTCTCAAACCGGGGCCAGTTCCTTGTTAAGGGACAGAAGGCTCCAATTGTAGGCCGCGTCTGCATGGACCAAACCATGATTGACGTATCTGATATTCCCTCAAGTCAATTTGACGATGAGGCAGTCATTTTTGGCCAAAACGGCAATGCCTTTCAAGAAATCGACGAGATCGCCCGCATAATGGAAACAATAAATTATGAGGTTGTTTGCCTGGTTGGCAAGCGGGTGCCGAGAGTTTACTTAGATTCTAATAGAAACTCGTCCACGGGCTCGCTTGGTTCCTCTCTGCTCGAATATGTATAGGAGTCCCCGCTGCTGCTCTGGCGGGGTTTTTAATTTTGAAATTTAATAATCATCCTTACTGACCGACTTAGCGCCCACGGGAGCATATGAAATCGTATTGGATAAAACATGGCTAGGGTAAAAATAGTTACCCTTCCTAGTCCGATTTTGATAGTTATGACTATATACCATATGGTCCGGGTCTGACCCTCACTACCTTATCAAGAGGAATTTAGTCAGTTATTACTATGGTATTAAATAGTTATTACTATATTAATCATTCTCTTTTCCCTAGCCGTTTTATTAGTCAATACTATTATGTAGATCACCCGGGCCAGGCCCCTACTATATTCCAGTTACAAAAATAGTTAGTACTTCCTATGGCTTTTATAGTTATTGCTATAAAAATAACTATTGAATATAATCTACAAATAATTCCGAAATCAAATTCTTCATCCAAAAATGTCCAAACGCCATATACACAGCTTTTTTACTTTTCAAGATTTCAACTTTAGGAAGAAATGAATGTTTCCCTTAACAAAGACGAAATCTCAACAAATTCCTCTGGTGATACAACCATTTCTGGCTCCACCCAAGAAAAACCATCATCCAAAAAGCGTGGGATTATGTGCATATGATAATGGTCAACATCTTTAAATGCGCCATTATTCTGCATGATTGTAATGCCGTCTGTTTTTAATAAGGCTTGAAGACCTGCAGCAATATGTTTTGACACACTCATGATTCGAGTTAAACTCTCATCATCAACCTCGACAAATTCACTATAATGTTTTTTTGGTACAACCAATACATGTCCCCTATTTATCGGATATTTATCTAAAAAGCAACAAACATAATCATTCTCGAAAATTATATAAGCATCCTCTTCCTTTGCTATTATTTTGCAAAAAATACAATTTTTCATTTAAGTACCTCCCTTCATAAAACACAGTAATCAGCTCCGCATCTATATCCAATAATGGAATTCAAAATATTGATAGTTTTCTATTCTATAAAATGATCGAAATCCCTTTCTTCCACCATCTTACTGCTCATTTATATAAGAATATGTTAAAATTGGTCTGTCAGAAAATTCAAATTAAAAAGGAGGCAATGGGATGAATGTACCTTTAGTTTTAAATGAATTTTTAGATCGAGCGGCGAATTTATATGGTGACAAACAAGCTGTGTTTTGTGATGACCGGGTGTTTACATACAAGGAACTGCTGGGCCGGGTCAATCAGCTGTCGCATGGATTAAGGTCGCTAGGTGTCAAAAAGGAAGACAGGGTTGCCTATCTAGCACCGAACACCGTTGAGATGCTTGAAGGCTTTTACGGTGTGTTCCAGCTTGGCGCAGTGATGGTTCCACTCAATATCCGCTTGAAGCCCGAAGATTATTTATTCATTTTAAATCATAGTGAATCAAAGGTTCTGCTTGTTGATGAGGATTTGTACCACCTCATTCAACCGATCAAGCAGCGATTGGCCACAGTCGAACACATTATCGTTCACTATAAATCCGCTGAAACAAATGAAACCGATTACAACAGCTGGCTCGGAAGTTTTCCAAACACAACCTTTGACCGTGAAGAACTTGATGAAAATGATGTCTGCAGCTTGTTGTATACGAGCGGTACGACCGGAAACCCAAAGGGCGTTATGCTAACCCACCGCAACAACTATTTCCATGCTTTAAGCACGATGCATCATTTGCGTGTCCGTGACGAGGATGTTTACTTGCATGTCCTGCCAATGTTCCATGTTAACGGCTGGGGATCGCCATTTTATTACACAGCCAACGGCTCAACCCATATTTGCTTGAAAAAAGCAACACCAGAATCGATTTTCAAAGCTATACAGGATCACAAAGTCACGGTTTTACATATGGCACCAACCGTCCTGAATTCCTTGCTGCAATACAACGAGAAACATCAGTTGAAAATTGAGCAGCCGGTCCGGGTCGTGATTGCTGGCTCCGCCCCTCCTCCGGCATTCGTAACCCGGGTTGAAAAAGAGCTTGGCTGGGAATTCATCCAGGTATATGGAATGACGGAATCAACACCGTTAAGTTTGGTTTCGACAATCCGTTCCCAGCATAGCCACCTAACTTCCGATGAAAAAACGCGCATTAAGGCCATGGCTGGTTATCCGATGATGGGCTGCGATGTCCGGGTCGTGAATGAACATGGTGATGAAGTAGCCCGCAATGGCAAGGAGATTGGCGAGGTTGTAACAAGAAGCCATGGCGTAATGCTAGGCTATTGGAAAAATAACGAAGCAACAATGGAAACGATTCGCAATGGCTGGCTCCATACCGGCGATATGGGGACTATCGATGAATACGGCTATATTGAAATAGTCGATAGGAAAAAGGATATTATCATAAGCGGTGGTGAGAACATTTCCTCGATTGAGGTTGAAGGGGTGTTGTATGAGCACCCGGCTGTCCTGGAAGCGGCTGTCGTTGCCGTCCCTCACGAAAAATGGGGTGAGACACCACATGCGTTTGTTGTTGTACGCGAAGGACAACTGGTCACCGACGCAGAACTTATCGCTTTTTCCCGGGAAAAATTAGCCCATTTCAAAGCAGTAACCGGGATTACCTTCGTCGAGGAACTTCCGAAAACAGCCTCCGGTAAAATCCAAAAGGTGCATCTCCGGAACGAGTATTGGGAGAAGCATGGCAAAAAAGGCCGTTTTGTGAATTAGAGGAGATTCACTGAAGTGATCCCCAGCGCTTTTCGGCTGGGGTATTTCTTTTAATAAGAAGAATCTGTACGATTCCCCTTCAGTTTTTCATACAAATATTGCACCCCATACAAAAGATATGCTTTATAATGCAGGTAAACGAAAAACTGGAGATGGGTTAATTTATTCAGGCTGATGATTTTCAGTTTCTTGAGGATTTTGATAAAAACGAAAGCAAAAAGCCCGTCGGCAACCACATTCATCAATACAAATTTTTTAAAATTCCCATACGAAAATTTTAGGATCCACATTGAAAGCGGCATATACGGCCCGACGGTAAATGGCAATTCGTCCTTAAAAAACGATTTTCGTCCATCATAGAACTTCCACCAATTTTTCCGGTGCCCATAAAGATGGTTAAGTAGTTCGAATAGAATAATGAATACGCCGCTAAACCAGTAGCGGTTAAAACTACGCTTACCGATAAACAGCAATGTCAGCCAGGGAAAAAGTATAATCGATACGTTAAATGCAAGGTGGCGCTTGGTTATTTTCCGCATAATCTTCACCTCAAGCAGTTTGGTCTGTTTTTAATGTATCCAAAAAAAGAATTAAAACACACGATCTTGGAGGGATGATTCTTTGAAACTAATCTCGCTTTGTCCTAGCAATACCGAACTTGTTGCCTATTTAGGGTTGTCGTCATCCTTGATTGGAGTCGACGATTTTTCCGACTGGCCAGCCGAAGTAAGCACACTCCCAAGGCTAGGGCCTGATTTAAACATTGATATTGAGATGGCTGCAGCTTTAAAGCCCGATTTGGTGCTGGCCTCCTTATCTGTCCCTGGAATGGAACGGAACATTAAAGAATTGGAAAAGCATAACCTACCGTATGTAATCGTTCCTAACCCAAAGACACTTAAGGAAGTTGGCGATTGTCTTTTGTTTGTTGGAAAGGTTACCGGTACACTCGAAAAAGCAACTCGGGTGCATGAAAAGTTCAACCGTATCTTGGAACACTATGATTTGCTAAGTAAGAGAGTCCCTGTCCCGAAAACGGTTTACTGGGAATGGTGGGCAAAGCCGGTCTTTACTCCTGGCGGCTCGAATTGGCTGACTGAAATGAGCAGGCTCGCTGGCGGAAGGAATGTATTTGAGGACCACCCTGAAGCTAGTGTCCAAACTGATTGGGACGATGTCAAACAGCGAAACCCTGACGTCATTGGCGTTGTTTGGGTAGGTGTACATAAAAAGAAAGTGAATCCAAAGGTCATTAAGAAGCGCCCCGGCTGGGACGAGATGAAGGCCATGCAAAACAATCAGCTTTATATCCTTGATGAGCCATTATTTTGCCGCCCCTCTCCCCTTTTATTGAACGGTCTCGCTCAAATCGCTCATATCCTTCACCCCGAGATTTTTCCAAAATACAAGGAAGGCACTGACTTGCTGCTAAGTTGATGGACTTATAGGAGGAGAATTAAATGAACTATATTATTGAAAAAGAATGGCTGCTAGAAAAAATGAAAGACGAAAATGTACGAATTGTCGATTGCCGGTTTGCGCTAGGTAATCCTATTAAAGGCCAGCAGGAATACGAACAGGGCCACATACCGGGAGCGGTTTATTTTGATCTGGAAAAGGATCTGTCCGGAGAGGTACAAACACATGGCGGGAGGCACCCGCTTCCTGACCTGGATGTCTTTATCGGAAAACTTGAAGAGGCTGGCATCGATGAAAATAAAGTGATTGTCGCGTATGACAATGGAGAAGGTGCGTTTGCATCAAGGTTTTGGTGGATGCTCACCTATCTCGGCCACGAGAAAGTCTATGTACTAAACGGCGGCTACAAAGAGTGGCTTGCTGCTAATTACCCTACAACAACAGAAGTCCAAGTATTTGAAAAAGGCAATTTTACAAAAAACATTCAACGTGAACTGCTAGCTGATGTTGAGGAAGTACGTAAAATTGCTTCAGGAAGAAATCCCGGTACAGTCCTAATTGATTCACGAGAGGAAAAACGCTACTTGGGGATTGAAGAGCCGATCGATAAAAAGAAAGGCCATATCCCTGGGGCAGTTAACAAGCAGTGGATGGATGGTCTTGAGAAGGGCCGTTTCAAGCCGGCAGCCCAGCAATCTGCTAGATTTTCTGACCTAAATAGACAAAACGAAATCGTGGTTTACTGTGGATCCGGGGTAACCGCCGCCCCTAATTTCCTGACATTGAAAGAAGCAGGTTTTGATAATGTTAAGCTATACCTCGGCAGCTTCAGTGACTGGATTTCTTATAAGGACAATGAAATAGAATGAGTGTTAAAAAATCTCTTTAAAATCCCTAGTATTTTTTATTCATTCCTGCAATAATTAAGGAAACACTTGGAAAATTTTTGCTGGAGGGATATGAAATGGAGTGGAAGTTGCGGATTCCTTTATTTTTATTAACCATGGGTACTCTGTCAGGCCTTGCCCAGAAGTACCCGGAATTCTTTCTAGTTAACTCAACTTACCTCATAAGAAGTGCTTTTTTTCTTGGACTAGTTGCTGCTCTTTATCTTCTATTAGAGAAGACAAAAATTAATGACCTCAATGTTCATTACTCAATTGGCATTGGCTTAATTTCAGTTGGGATTTTAGTTGATTATATTTTGATTTAAATTTTCCTTTCATTTAGATGAAAGGTTCTTTTTTTGGACTTGTTTAACGAGTAACACAATGTTGTTTATTTCCGCTCCACAAAGGAAAGCTTCAGAGAATAATCATCGCAGGGACAGGCGCCTTTTGCCTGTCACGAGGCGCTTCGCTTTCCACGGGCGGGCCTGGGAGCCAGTCTTGCTTCAGTGCCTAGCCCCTCGAGGTCGCTTCGGTCCCTCAGGTGAAGTCAAAGAGCGACTTCTCCTTTAGGCCCAGCGCTTGTCGGGGCTGACCAAGGCACTTACGCATTTTATTCTCCTCGGCGCAAGCGCCTGTGGGTTCTCCCACTGACCTTTTCTCCCGTAGGACGTTGAATAACCTTCCGCGAATAGACATCGCAGGAGAAAATGCGGTCTTTGCATTTTCGAACGAGTCTTCGCGCCTTCCTCTCCAATCAACAGTTCTAATATCAACAATATCCATAAACACTGCTTGAATAAATAAAGCAATAATCCAATCTTGGATTATTGCTTCTGATTAATCATTCCTATTGAATCAATTGCTCTTTTTTTAACTGTCGGATACTTATTATTAGACCGGTGAGTCCAGCAGAAAACGACGGGATAATACTATAAATTAAATACTTCCACTCTCCAGTAAGCAAAGAAGCTATTAGAAAAATAACTGGTAATCCGACTAATACAAATATTGATACGAATAGTCCAAGCTTAGGATTACTTTTCATTTATCATCACCCCTGCATCGCAATCTTATCCATATTATACCATGTTTTTCATTTGCTACGAGGTTTTTTCACCGTAGGAACTTCATTAACTTCATACTTAAAACACCTGAAAGTTACCTTAAACTGACCCTTAGCCAATCAAAAAGTCACTTAGAGACCCCCCTATTCATTCTCATCAGCATTATAATATCTATCTTTCAACACTTCCCTTATAGCATTCAATTAATTTAGCAGGTTCTAGCTTATACAGCTCTCTTATATCTTTCGTTGGGTTAGTCGAGACATAGTTTGAAACGAGGCTTAAGGCGAATAGATAGCCTGCAAATACCGGAATTCCTCTTTTACGGCTCCCAAAACATAGCGGGCTCTTTATCATATCGTTTGTTGATTGAAGATGATCCTTACATTCATTCCAATACAAAATTTCTCTTTCTTTTGGAAGGTTATCTTTCCACCACCTCTTGTCTTTAAATAGTGATAAGCTAAAAAATTCCGCTGTTCCTTCCATCTTGAACCATTGTTCTAATGTAAAGCTACTTAAGGATATGTTGTATATAGGATTTTCAGGGCACGCGTGATGCATTTCATGAGCAAGCAGGTATTGTAAAAAATCAATGTCTGGTTGTGGCGGGATTGCTACAATTATGTTGCCGGGACCATTTGTAAAAGCATTTGACCAAAGAGATAAAGGCTGCTTTTCAAAATAAGAGAAAGGCAAGGCAGGTACAACCATGATACGCATTTCATCCAAGGGTAGATAGCGCGAAACAATTTGAAATGTTTCTCTAACTACCTGTTCTATATCAGCCGTATTCCATTCCATACTTTTTAGTTCAGATTCAGTCATTTCCAAGAATTGAAACATTTGAAACCGTTGGGCAAGTTGTTCCCATTCAGTCATCCAGGTTCTTTCGGATACACGCCCAGCAAATTCTTGCCGTAAAAATTCTTCCAGATTATTACGGTTCGATACAAGTTCAATAGGAGTAATTTGTTTAATCTCAAGCATTTTATAACCCCCTTGAAATACATTCCAAAAATTTGAAAAACTTTTCTCCTTTTAGTATAGCAAAAAATTCCAAATTAAATTAGTATGATTTTAAGGAGATGATTAAAAATGCTGCTGTTTGCCCCCCTGTTTATTTCGTTACTAACGCTTGGTCTTTGTTTTTACTTTACGCTCTCTTTCTTCCAATACTTGCACCAAAATGATGAACGCGCGATGCTGCAGAGCAAGAAAGCAGCAACTCTTTGCCTGATATTAGCTATTGGATTAATCCCATTTGGAGGCAGTCTAATCCGTTTTCTTTTCGGCTAAATATGGTATAATTATCACAACACATCATATACTAAAAACCGGACCATGCTGGGAACATGGACCGGTTACAATAGACGGTTCCCACTAAGGGGCCGGCGTTGGGAAGATAATCCACCTGGAGCCGTTAACTCAAGGGTGGATTATTTTTTTTGTGAAGAAGACAGAATCGCGACTACAAGACCTGCGAACGTGATCATCAGCGTTAACGATTCGAATACTGTCACCGGCATCCCCCCTTTCAAATCGGAGTAAACCGGCCACCCTTGAGAAAACCTATTCTATTGTCTTTCTATTATACCATTTTTCTTTCAAAAATACGAACATGCATTCGTGCTTTTCGTAGTTTAGATTGGGAAATTCCTTTTTAGTTTTCTATATCAAGTAAACATCAAACAGTGTAATCCAGAGATACATGGGATGTTTTATTTTTAAAAAATAGGATAAGTACATAAAGAAAGAATTTAAATAGTCAGGTTGTTTGAAGTTTGAATTTCTATAAAATATGGTATAATGATTCCTGTTTAGACGTATATAAAAAAAGACCGAACATGCTGGTACCATGTTCGGTCTACAATAGGCGGTTCCCAGAAGGGGCCGGCATTGAAGGCGCTTAATCCACCCAGGCTTGCACTTAAGGGTGGATTATTTTTTATTTGTAAAAGACAGTATTGTGACAACGAATCCCGCGAATGTGATCATTAGCGTCAGCGATTCGTATACTGTCACCGGCATCACCCCTTTCATATGGAGTAAACCGGCCACCCTTGGACAAACCTATCCTATTGTCCTTCTATTATACCATCTCATGAATAATAATACGGACATATATTCCCATTTATAATTTTCCCAACTTCGTTATTGTAAAAAACAATTGAACCACTAAAAAATGCTGAAAAATCTTTAATTCCCCACCTCAATCCTTATTTCTTTACTTAATCCCTGAATCGTTTTACTATTAGAATAATTGCATATTTGATAACTACTAGGGGTGCCCTGTTTTGGGCTGAGAGAAAAACGCTACGTTTTTTAACCCTTCGGACCTGATCTGGATTATACCAGCGTAGGAAAGTAGAGGAGAAGCAGTTTCCGCTTACTTTAACTAATTGGCCAGGTCCGTTTCATGGATCAGGCCTTTTTTTGTTTCTTCCTCCTAAAATTCCGAAAGTCTCCCTTATGCAATTACATTATTAAGGGGGAATTTTAATGGAAATCAAAGACCAAATTGTTCTTGTTACCGGTGCAAGCCGCGGGCTCGGCCGGGAAATTGCAAGATCTTTTGCACGCGAAGGAGCAAAAGTTGTCATTAATTACTTCAACAGTGAAGAGCATGCAGTTGCTCTTGAACGTGAACTCGGAGACCGGGCTATTGCCATCCGGGCAGACGTCCGAAATGCGGACCAGGTCATCGCTATGTTCGAAAAGGCAAAAAATCATTTCGATGCACCAATTACCACTATTATTAACAATGCTCTTGTCTCGTTTAAGTTCGACCCTGTCAAAAACAAGGATGCCTTTAAAGTTGCATGGGAGGATTATCATCAGCAGTTGGAAGGTGCAATTCGCGGCGCTCTAAATACTGTTCAGGCAGGATTACCCCGAATGAAGGAAAGTCAGTTCGGACGAATCATCAACATAGGTACAAATCTTGTCCAGAATCCAGTCGTCCCCTACCACGACTACAATACGAGCAAAGCAGCTCTTCTTGGGTTTACCCGTTCGATGGCCGCAGATCTTGGCCAGTATGGGATAACCGTTAACATGGTATCGGGAGGATTATTGCAGACCACTGATGCAAGTGCGGCAACCTCTGACGAAGTCTTTAACCTTATCAAAGCCTCCACTCCGATGAAAAAGGTTACAACGCCAGCGGAAATGGCAGATAGTGTGCTATTTTTCGCTTCACCATGGTCAAGAGCTGTTACCGGCCAGAACATCATGGCCGATGGCGGACTCGTAATGTCCTAAGGAGGTGCCTAAAATGGAAAAAACCGAAATTACTTCATTACTGCATAGGGTTCGCCAAACAAACCCGCTTGTTCACAACATAACCAATGTGGTTGTCGCTAATTTTACCGCAAATGGACTGCTGGCACTCGGTGCATCCCCTGTCATGGCCTATGCGGCTGAAGAGGTTGCCGATATGGCAAGAATAGCCGGCAGCCTGGTTTTAAATATTGGCACACTGACTCCGTCTGTAGTCGAGGCAATGATTATAGCCGGAAGCTCAGCCAATAAACAAGGTGTCCCCGTCATTCTTGACCCTGTCGGCGCCGGAGCAACTCCTTACCGGACAGAAACCGCAAGGCAGCTGGCAAGCAAGCTCCACATTTCAATCATTCGAGGAAATGCTGCCGAACTTGCCAACCTGATCGGGGAGCCGTGGGAAATTAAAGGTGTCGATGCCGCCGATTCTGACAGAGGTATTCGGGAACTCGCAGTCCTCGCTGCCCGTCAGCTAAAGACTGTTATCGTCATTACCGGTAAAGAAGATGTTATTACAGACGGCAAATCAACCTATGTTATCCAAAACGGCCATCCCCTGCTAACAAGGGTGACCGGCACGGGATGCTTGCTTACCTCAGTAATCGGAGCGTTTTCAGCTGTTGAAAAAAATAGCATTAAAGCTGCCGCCGCTGCAGTAATTTCCTATGGTGTTGCTGCAGAAATTGCTGCAGAAAAGGCCGAAGTACATGGGCCAGGCAGTTTTCAATTGGTATTCCTAGACCAGCTTTATAAGCTAAATAGCGCTGATATTGAAGAAAGATGCTCGTATCAATTTTTCAAGGAGGAATTGTAACGATGAGAAAAGTGTTGACGATTGCTGGTTCGGATAGCGGCGGCGGTGCCGGTATTCAGGCTGATATAAAAACATTTCAGGAGCTTGGAGTATATGGCATGTCTGTCCTGACAGCGGTAACCGCACAGAACACGCTCGGAGTTCAGGCTGTTTATCCAATGACAGCGGACGCTGTCGTTGAACAAATCCGTTCGATTGGGGACGATATCGGAACAGACGCGCTTAAGACAGGGATGCTGTTCAATGCTGAAATCATTGAAGAAGTGTCGAGAAATATTGCAGTCTATGACTGGAAAAACGTCGTCGTCGATCCGGTTATGATTGCAAAAGGCGGAGCCTCTTTGCTCCAGCAGGAAGCTGTGACCGCTATGAAAAAATACTTATTGCCGCTAGCAAAAGTTGTAACCCCAAATATTCCTGAAGCCGAGGTGCTGACGGGGTTGAGCATTACAACCGATGAAGATAAAAAGAAAGCCGCTAAACAGCTCTATTCCTTAGGCGTGCAAAATGTGGTCATTAAAGGCGGCCACGATGAAAATACCAGCCAGTCTATTGATATCCTTTATGATGGAAAGGAATTTTTATATTTTGCTAGTGAGCGAATACAGACAAAGAACACTCACGGTACCGGTTGTACCTTTTCTGCGGCAATAGCGGCCGAACTGGCTAAAGGAAGTACGGTTATTGACGCTGTTTCTCATGCTAAGAAGTTTATCCAGGCAGCTATTGTACATCCGATAGATATTGGCTCTGGCCACGGGCCGACCAACCATTGGGCCTACAACCAAGCTATTCTTGCGGAAAGGCGGTAAGCAAAATGACAAGAATTGACCCGACAAATATGAAAGAGTTACTTAAGGTTTATTTTATATCCGGAAGCAATAATTGCCTGAAACAGCTAGAAGAGGTTCTTGAAGAAGCGATTAAAGGCGGCATCACACTGTTCCAGTTCCGTGAAAAAGGAACGAATGCCCTTAAAGGTGATGATAGAACAGATCTGGCAAAGCGGCTTTTCAATATTTGCAAACAATATAATGTTCCGTTTATCGTGAATGACGATATTGAACTTGCGCTTGCAATTAATGCGGACGGTGTCCATATTGGCCAGGATGACGGCTGTGCTGAGGAAGTCAGGAAAAGGATTGGTGATAAGCTGCTGGGTGTTTCCGCTCACAGCGAAAAGGAAGTCCAGCTTGCTAGCCAGGCAGGTGCCGATTATGTAGGAATTGGGCCAATTTTTTCAACTTCAACAAAGGAAGACGCAAAAGCAGCACGAGGGACTTCCTTAATTAAAGAGCTCCGGAAAAAGGGTTATGATATTCCGATAGTTGGAATTGGCGGAATTACAACCAGCAATGCCGCCCCGGTCATCGAAGCTGGTGCAGACGGCGTATCGGTGATTACCGCAATCAGCCTGACTGAAAACTCGTTTGATGCCGCGCGACAACTTAAACAGGAAGTAACTATGCAAGGAGGGGTTACTCGATGAAACCTACACAAAAGCTCACGCTGACCGCGATGTTTATAGCAATTGGAACATTAACCAGTCACCTTTTCTACATCCCGCTCGGCGTGGTCAAAGCTTTTCCCATTCAGCATGTTATGAATGTATTATCTGCGGTTTTGCTTGGTCCCTTTTACGCGGTTGCCCAGGCGTTTGGCGTGTCGCTTTTAAGAAACCTGATGGGAACTGGTTCAGTATTCGCATTCCCTGGCAGCATACTAGGCGCCTTGCTCGCAGCTTATTTTTATAAAAAATTCAAGAGTCTTGGAATGGCATTTACAGGTGAAGTGATTGGAACCGGAATTCTGGGCGCTTTTGCCTCTTATCCTATCGCCTTATTAGTCATTGGCCAGGAAGCCACCCTTTTCGGCTTCATTCCAGCATTTGTAACAAGCTCCTTTGTTGGCGCGGCAATGGGTTTTGGCGTCCTGAAGGTAATAGGACGCACTAAAGTGACAGAACTGAAATTATAATGTAGGTTTTGGGCTCGTAAATAAGCAATGGATCCGTTTTCGGGCGGTTTCTTATTAATATTCACAAGAAAAGACGTATGAATTGGCATACGTCTTTTCTATTATTTATCAAGGTTTTTACAGTTTTCTATTAATTACGTTATTAGTGGATCAGGTCAAGTACCAAGCTGATAAATAGACGGAAGGATTCCGCTTAATTAGTTAATACATTAAAAAATAGCTTACATAGACGGAGAGATTCCGCCTATTGATTCAAAACCGTATGTAAATGAGGGCTTTTGCCTTGCATAGGCGGAAAATGTCCGCTTATTTACACCCAATCAAAGCTCCGTCCTCACTCTAACCGGAAAATCTCCGCTTATTTTACTTTTACTGGTTGTGACATGACATCAAATTTTAAAGGAGGTAACCCCGTATTACGAGTAAGTGAGGTTTCGGCAAGTGAGGTTTCGGCTTTTCTTAGCCAGTACCCTTATTTTTATATCTCTATATAGCGGGTGATACCAGTTTAAGTGCTTCACTTACTGCCCAGCTCTGATGTCCATGGAAAAGAGAGTTGATAGCCTCTTCCGGCTTCATCCAGACGAGGTTATGGTCTTCCTCTGTTGGCATTTGGACCTTTTTGCCGGCTTCACATAAGTAAAAATAGCCATCACTCAGATAATAGGTATCATCCAAAGTTGAAACAAAGTAACGCTGTGCCCGGCCAATAAATGGGCCAATTTCACTCTGGATCCCGAGCTCCTCCAGGTTCTCCCTTTTCAGGCATTCCTCATGGGTTTCGTTCCCTTCCAGCCCTCCCCCCGGCAGGAAGTACTTTCCCCCGCATTCCACGATTCCGATTTTAGCTTTTGCGCTGTTGAACATTAGGCCATATACTGCGGGCCTCTCCAAATATTCTTCCCGCTCAATCTTTTCCCCAAAAATTCTCAATGCCTCTCCCCCTTTTATAAAACCGCAAGTGCCTTCGCGGCAGGCAAAACCGCCTATTTCCCTTGTGGAGCTAGACAGGACAGAAAAAGCAGCGAATGAACGCTGCTTCCCTTCTTCTATCCTATTTTACCATTTTCCGCTTTATCAATCAGCTGGAACAGAAAGCGATATATCCGGCTAAATGCCTCACCGATCGTCATATTTTCAAAAAAATCATTGAGCTTGTTAATGGAGAAATTGAAATTCCATATGCCCTCGTTTGCATCAAACATTAATCCATAATCAAGCTTGTCAAAACCAAATTCTTCTTCCAGCACCTTCCTTAGCTGTTCGCCGTATTTTTTCTGAAGCTTAAGCCCAACCAGCGCAGAGTAGTGGCCAAAGAGGTCGTCCATCTCAAGTGAGACCGCATCGACGCCAATAAGTTCAAACCATTCCGACTCCATGTAAAGAAATTCATTTTTATTTTCCTGTAGATAGGTGAGTGGCTGTTCAAGCAGTTCTGGCCCTGCTTCAGCAATCAGCTGTTCGGTTTCCTTGTTACTTCGTTCAATATACGCATTCATGAACCGGTCCCGCGCATCCCGTTCAGCTATCAATCCCGCCTGAACCATAGCATGTTTTTCAGCAAATTCCTTTTCCTCCTTAAACAACGCCTGGGCTTCATTCTCTTTTAAAAATTCTTCAAATTTGTATTTCAGCATATACGCTTCCTCCGAAACATAGTTTTGTATGTCTATACTTGGTTATACCATTAATAGTGGGATTTACAAACTTCCAGGTAAGCAGGGATTTAGCTTTTTCTTTAAAAAAACTCTCTGGTTCGGTTGAGATGGGTGCGGTTAAAGCACTGTAACTGCTGCCAATTGCCAATGCAGATTGGATGCACAATCTACAGATAGTTTTCTGTTTTTTTGGCAAAAATAATCTTTGCGGGGTTTGATTGGATTCTTGTCCAGGCTATGGTAAAGTAAGTGAAGTAAAGAAAGCGAGTGATTGTAATGATAAAAATTGATCTTCCATCACCAGATGTGGTCCTGACTCGGAAAAGCCAGTTAGGGGAGCCAGTTGAAGCAGTGATTAGCAGTAAATATGGGTTTACCGATTATAATCGGATTCCACGCGATAAAGGCGGCATCATTCTGTTTTACGATGCAAATGATGACTTGATGTTCGTCGGCAAGGCTAGAAAGCTGCGCCCGCGCGTTAAGCGACATTTCGAGGATACCGTTTCGCCAATCAAGAACCATCGTGACGACGTAAAAAAGATTGCAGTCCTAGTCATTGATGACCCAATGGAGCGCGAAATTTATGAAACTTATGCCATCAACACATTGAAGGCGAAGTATAATGTTGATAAAGTTTTCTACAAATAAACCTGTGATGTAACGCTCAGATTTAATCTGGGCGTTTTTCGTTGTTTTTTTCAGCAATGGATGCCTATAGAGCCCGTAGGATAAGGCCTAACACTGGCAGCAAGACTAATACAAGTATACTTTGAAAAAAAGTTAGAATACTATCTCGTTTCCAAGTATTTTGTTTCGGATAACGGTTTGTTAGCCTTTGGAAAACAAACAGACAGAACCACCAGAAAATTAAGGAATACAGCACTGAATTAAAGTCTTGATAAATCATCATTCTCCTCCCCCTCGTTCACTCCGAAATATTTATAGGTTGACATCGATAGCAGCATCTCTTGATAAAATCTTATTTTGTCATACATAAACTTTTGGAAGTGTCACATAGAACATGAAAAGTGCGCAGAAAATCGAACCGTAAAGCCAAAAACATGCGCACATTTTATTTCTAAATTATACCATAAACACAGCATTTTCAATTGCATGCAGAAAAGCCCAATTCGCAGGAGAATTGGACTGTTAGTTTTATTATTAAATTTAAAAAGTTTCGATGGAGAGGTATTTTTTAAGTGTTTCTTGTAAGGTTCCTTTTGTTTCGGCTTTGTCGATAAATGTAATGCCATAATGAATCATTTTTCTGACCAGGTCTGGGCGAAGACCTGTTATGACGCCTTTGCAGCCCATCATATTAATACCATTCAATACTTTCTGGAAGTGGTCCATGACATCCATTTCCATAGTTGCGATACCTGACAGATCCAGGATCAACGTTTGGACTTTTTGGTTGGCAATTTCTATTAACACCTTTTCCTCTATTGTCCGCATCCGGTACGAATCAATCAAGCCAATAAGTGGAAGGACTGATACAGAGGGACTGACTGGAATGATTGGAACGGATAAATGCTCGACAAGCTTGCGCTGCGTGTTTAAAAGCTCGTCCTTGAAGGTTGAATAGCTTAAAAAGAAATTGTTGAGGAATTGGTCGATTTTATCGTTAATTCGTTTCTCAAGACCAAAGAAATCTTCTTTTTTCACCAGGCTGCCATTATGTTGGTCGAATTGGTAGATAAATTTCCATAAAGTACGGCGGACCGCCTGAATCCATTCAAGTTTAAAAGAAAGGGTCAGCGCATGTTCAGCCCAAATTTGCCCTTCTTGCTCGGCAAAACGGATTAGTTCCTCTTCTTTTTCTTCTAAAACATAACTTGCAAGCAGTTCTGCATTCTTTAACAGATCAATATTCCCTTTTTGAAGAATCTCGTGGATTTTAGATGCAACACCCACAGCCTCCGAGAGTAATTGTTGTTTAAATTCTTCACGGTTCTCCGTAACGTACTCGGAAATCTGCAACCCTAAATTTACGGTAGATTCCATTTTATCTTTTTCCCCTTTTTATTTATTTCGAGTTGGTTAACAACTTATTTATAGTGTTAAAAGTATAACACTGATACTTTACTCAGAAAAATAATTAACCCTTCCTTATAACCCAACATATCTCTACCCTTTTTTATTTAAGGGTAAACATGTTTTTTATTACTTTTTACTACAGCTAGAAGGATTTTCCTTTCTATTTTTCCTAATATTTTTTATTATTAACATAGTACTATCTAAATTGGAGGCATTTATGGCCCGTCTTACTGATCATTTATTTGTCATATCTTTCGATTGCCTCGCCACACTAGATGTTCCTTTTTTAATGGAGCTTCCAAACTTTAGAGCTTTTATTGAAAAAAGTTCCTTTTGTAAAGGAGTTGAAACGATTTATCCGTCAGTGACTTATCCGTGCCATACAACTATTGTGACCGGAAATTTCCCTAACAAACACCGAATTATAAATAATAAAATGGTCCAGCCCGGGTGCCCTTCTCCTGACTGGTATTGGCACCGACATCATATTAAGGGAACGACTCTTTACGATGAAGCAAAAAAAGCCGGAATGTCGACTGCTGCCCTGCTGTGGCCTGTGACTGCCAAGGCAAATATCGACTATAATCTACCTGAAATTTTTTCAAACAGGCGCTGGAAGCATCAGATACCAGTGTCGCTCATGAATGGCACAGCGCTTTATCAGCTAGAACTGAACAACAAGTTTGGACACCTGCGAAGAGGAATCAGCCAGCCCTACCTGGATGATTTCGTCCTTGAATCAACCGTACATACCATTTTAACAAAAAAGCCAGGATTGATGCTCACTCATTTGGTTGACCTCGACTCCATGCGGCATTACCACGGATTTTCTTCAGAACAAGCCCATGCCGCGCTTCACCGCCATGATGAGCGTTTAGGGAGGATTCTAACAGCTATTAAGGAAGCGGGGCTCGAAGACAAATCGACGGTCGTTCTTCTTGGAGATCACAGCCAGCTTGACGAGTCTAAAGTAATTAAGCTCAACGTATTATTTAGGGAACACGGGCTGATCAAGCTGAGTGCGAGCGGCAAAGTTACTGAATGGAAGGCTTTTTGCAATAGCTGTGACGGCTCTGCCTATGTCTATTTAAAAAATGAGGGCGATAAGGAAACAAAAAAAATTGTCGCCAGCCTTCTCGAACGCCTATTAAAAGAAGGCAGCAATGGAATTGAAGCTGTGATAACAGGCGATGAAGCTGCCTTGAGAGGCGCAGATGGCAAAGCGCTCTATATGCTTGAGGCGGAACGAGGTTTTTATTTTGAGGAGGCGATTGAAGGTAATTTTATTGAAGATGTGACAGAGGAAACTGCCCGTGAGAAAAATTACACCTTTGCGTGCCACGGCTATTCGCCAACTAAGGAAGATTATAAAACAGTGTTTTTTGCAGCCGGGAAAGGAATTCGCCCTGGCATCGAAATACCAGCGATGAGGCTAGTCGATGAGGGTCCTACCCTGGCGAGGCTGCTTGGTGTTAGTCTCGGGGACACCGATGGCCGGGTCATCGAGGAACTATTAATGGATTGAGCGTGGTGCTGTGAAAATCGCTGTTATAAAAACAGCACATATAATTCAAAAACTTTCCGGTTAAATCATCTACATGAAAGTAAAGAAAACCAAATAAGGGGGGTACGTTCATGAAAGGTTTTACTAAGGAAGAAAGCAGCTGGATCCGCTATGACTGGGCCAGCTCGGCCTACTCGATTATCATTTCGACAGCCGTGTTTCCCCTTTTTTATAAGGCATCTGCAAAAAGTGCGGGAGTCGCTGATTCGGATTCCACTGCCTATCTTGGTTACACGATTGCGATTGCCACGTTCATCCTTGCGATGATAGGCCCTATTCTCGGGACAATTGCCGACTACAAAGGCCTGAAAAAGAAATTCTTTACGATTTTTTTCACCCTGGGCATTACCGCTACAGCTGCCCTGGCATTTGTGCCGGGCGAGAACTGGATGGCACTGCTTGTCTGCTATACACTCGCGGTGCTCGGTTCAACGGGGACGAATGTGTTTTACGATGCTTTCATTGTCGATGTTACATCTGACGAGCGGCTGGATCAAGTATCGGCACGCGGATATGGGATGGGTTATATTGGCTCGACGATTCCATTCATTATCTCTATAGCGGTTATCATAACTGCCCAGCAAGGCATCCTGCCGATTTCCGTGAATGTCGCAAGTAAAATTGCCTTCCTGATTACAGCTCTATGGTGGGGTCTTTGGGCGATTCCAATGTTTAAGAATGTGCACCAAAAACATTATATTGAGCGGGAACCGCAAATTATTTTAAACAGCTTCAGACGCCTTGGCAAGACGTTCAAAGAAATTCGCAAGTACAAGGCATTATTCTTATTCCTTTTAGCTTATTTCTTTTACATTGATGGCGTCGGAACGATCATCACAATGTCAACTGCCTATGGCACCGATCTTGGCTTGAACTCCACTACCCTATTGATTGTCCTTTTTGTGACCCAGGTAGTTGCCTGGCCGTTCGCGATCCTGTTCGGAAAGCTGTCAGCCAAATATACGGGCAAAAAAATGCTTTATGTTGGTATCAGTGTTTATATAATTGTTTGTATCTATGCGTATTTCCTCGAGACAGCAGCCGACTTCTGGATTCTTGCAATGCTGGTCGCTACTTCACAAGGCGGTATCCAGGCGCTTAGCCGTTCGTATTTTGCTAAGCTCGTACCAAAAGCGAATGCCAACGAGTTTTTTGGATTCTATAACATCTTTGGCAAATTCGCTTCAATTATGGGGCCTCTGCTGGTCGGTGCGACAGCGCAGTTAACTGGTAACTCGAGCATGGGTGTTTTCAGCCTTGTTATCCTGTTCATCATCGGAATCATTATCCTTGCATTTGTACCTGAGCCAAAAGTGGAAGGCCACGCTTCTAGAATTGCATAAAAAACGAAATCCACTCTGAGAGCCAGAGTGGATTTTTTTAACGAAATTTTTTAAGGGCTTGCTTTACATTCGCGAAAATCTCAAAGCTTGAAATGGATAAACCGCTATGTACGATTAATTTCGCAAGATCGGGACGCAGACCTGTAATAATCGTCCTAATGCCCAGAAGATGAAAAATGTTGCCGATATCATGTAGGGAGCGGGCGATTTCTTCATTAATATTTTTAATTCCGGAGAAATCAACAATAATATGCTTTATTCCCATTGCCGAAACTCTTGGGACAACTTTTTCAACGATATAGGTAACTCTGTAAGGATTAATATCCCCAATTAGAGGAATGACGGCAATATTATCGAGAAGCGGGACTATTGGTGCTGACAATTCGGCCATTTCGACTTCTGCCCCCGCTTTGAAGTGATCAGAAATCCGTTCGAAAGCCAACACTGTTTCATTCACGCTAACATCCATGAGCTTATTTATCCATTTTATCAGGAATGAGGTTTCTTTACGGGACAGGTCGAATTTCTCGCCGATTCCGGTTAAAAGATCATTAAAAACTTCTCGTGTAGGTGAATAACGGACAATAATTTTTGAAATGCTCCCACCTGTTTCAGCCTGTGCTTGAGCATTCTTTTTGCTCCAGGTGACAAGCGTTTCCGGGATTCCATCGCTCTCGCCATTAAGAAGTGTTTGGCTTAAAAAGCCTAATAATTCCCGGTACATCTTTTTTGCTTGTATAGCTTCCCATTCAGGAATCGTATCATCCAGCCTGCTAATCACTTCATGGACGATATGTTCCGCAAGCTGCTTTGCGTTTTGTCCTAAATAGGTGGATACGTTTAGCATGGAGCTCATCGCGTACCTCTCTCTTTCTATTAAATAGTATAGTAGGATTTCACATTATCTAAGTGTATAACTCCGTAAACTTGTTTGCAATTTTTTCGATTTACTGGCAATTATACCCAATGAAATGTCTGGCTTATGTAAAAAAACTGTAAAGATTTTAAATAATACTATAAAAGTCGTATTTTGGCAAAAATTAGCTCTTGTTGTATTTAATTGGCTGATATACTATTAATTTGAAATTGATAGATTATCATTCTATGAAAATAGGGAGAGGAGCACTTTTTGAAAGCAATTAATAGACTATTCTTGTTGGCTCTTTCACTGGCTCTTATTTTTTCATCCGTTCCATTCAACACAGTTGAAGCGGCGGAACCAACGGAACCTCTTATCTCAGTAAAACTGGTTAACACAGCATATGTAGGCAATAAATCGGAATTAACCATTATTCCGGAGATGGCCTACACAACCAATCTTCCAGGTGTATCTCTTGAAGCACAGCAAACATACCGTCTGAAAGTTAACGGTACAAATGTAGACCTTCTAAAAGGGACAACCCGTCTTGGAAGTGCAGCCATAGTCGATTTGAAACCAGTTAAAGGAAATGGCCCGCTTTCCATAAATGGCAATCCATATTTAGGCAGCTTTAGTTTTTCAAGTGAAAGCGGCAAGTATGTCCGCCCTGTTAATACACTTGGCCTCGAAGACTACCTAAAGGGTGTCGTACCGGCGGAAATGCCCGCTCTATGGAATATGGAAGCCTTAAAATCCCAGGCTGTTTCCGCTCGCACCTATGCATTGGGTTATGTAAATAAATTACCAAATGACACAGTCAGTTATCAAGTATATGCCGGTTACAAGTGGCATGAGAGAGCAACTCAAGCTGTCGAAGCAACTACCGGAGAAGTGATTACCTACGGAGGTAATTCTATTGGAGCAGGTGCCGTCTTTTCTTCAAGCAATGGCGGTATGACAGAGTCCAACACAAATGCTTGGGGAGGAACCCAGTCTCCCTACCTGAATGTGAAGCAAGATCCTTACGATCCTAAGACTGTTTGGAACTTCAATATGAAAAAGCAACAAATTAATCTCACCGGGCTTGACCTAAACAAAGCTGACTCCTGGTGGGCATCTACAATAGAGGCAGAACAAACAAAGGTTATTAACAACATCAAAGCCTGGATTAAGGCTAATGGATATGCCGGTAAGGATATAAAGCTTACCAATATATCAGCTCTTACGCTCGGCAGCAAAACCTCTGGAGGGCGTGTTAGCAAAGGAAGTATGACGATTCAATTTTTGGTTAAGGAGCAAGGTATTGCTTCAGTGAAGACGATTCAGCTAACTGATGTATCTGCTTCGAAAATCCGCTCAATTGTCGGACTCGACCTGATGAAGAGCTATTTGGTGGATTCAGTCGTATCTTCTACTGACACATTCTCAGTTTCAGGAAGAGGCTACGGCCATGGAGTGGGATTAAGCCAGTATGGCGCTAGGAAAGCTGGAGACTCCGGGAAAACCTATAAGGAAATCCTAGCGTTCTATTATGACGGTACTGCATTGAAAAAAATGTATCAGCCAGCACCTGAAATTGTTGAGCCGGTCATTCCTGACCCTGCACCAGCTGTTCCCGCTCCGCCACCTGTAACTCCGGCGCCGGCACCAGCACCAGCCAAGGATGAAACAGCGCCTGCCATTAATGAAACCAAGGCAGTCTTTGATTCAAAATCGAACAAAGTCAATGTTTCCTTTAAAACAAGTGAAACGGCAAAACTGACTGTGAAGGTTCAAGATTCAAAAGGAAAAGTGCTCAATACTCTTCTAAACGGAATTGAAACGCAATCAGGTGTCCAAACCGCTTCATGGAATGTAGCAACAATCGCCAATGGCACCTATACATTTGTCATTGAAGCATCAGATGCCAGCGGCAATAAGGGAACAGCTGCTTTGCCATTTAAGCTTGTGAAGCCTGCACCAAAGGATATTACCGCACCAATTATTAAAAATACAGCAACTTCTTATGATGCAAAAGCAAACAAAGTTTTCCTGAAGTATGAAATCAATGAGTCCGCAAAAGTAACCATTGTAGTTAAGGACTCAAAAGGAAAAATTGTCGCAACGCCAGCAACAAACCTTGCAGTGAAATCCGGTGTCCGCTGGGCATCCTGGGATGCTTCAAAACTTGCAAATGGCACATATACGATTACGATTACAGCTGTTGACTCCAGCAACAACAAGCGTATCGCAACTGTTACGAACAAATTAGCGAAGCCAGCCGCAAAAAAATTGACCGGTAAGGTAACGGCCACGACCCTTAATGTCAGGGCGACAGCATCATCCAGCGGCAAAAAAATAGGTTCCCTAAAAAAGAACCAGATCGTCACGATCATTTCCAAGCATGGCAGCTGGTACAAAATTCAATACCTTAAAGGCACCGGGTATGTCCACTCATCCTATGTAACAATTGTAAAATAGGTTAAAAAATAAAGCAGAGCAGAATCCACTAATGTGAATTCGCTCTGCTTTTTTATTGGAAAAGATATGCCAGTCTTGTTAATGATGATTTATGTCTTGAAATCATATTCTACTGAAGATTCAGCAATGCCTTTTAATACTTTTGCACGATTTTCAATAAATGCCTTCATATACCTTTCTAAGAACAGCTTATCAGCTAGGATTCCAATTACACCGAAAGGCGACTTATACTTGAATGTATCCATCATTAAGGTACCTCCCTCTTCCTCAACAAACTGATGAGTGTATTCAAAAGATGCGAAAGCTCCCTTCACCATAACATCCACAAAAATTTGAGGCTTTTCCATCATAGTTACTTTGGCTGTCAATCTTTGTTTAATACCAAAATGAACGGCTTCCCACGTAACACTATCTCCAAACTCCAATAATCCTTTTGTTATTCCGCCCACCGCCCGCTCTTTTGTCGCAGATGTCGTTTGGATATGTATGTCTACATTTCTTGCAAGATCAAAGCATACCTCAATAGGCGCATTGATCCATTCAATATGCTGAATAACTGGCACATCAATTCTCCTCTTATTAACTTGGCGAGACTATTTAGACTAGAACCCTCAAAACAAGTAATCGGCATATCGGGATAACATCGGTATTCCTATATATCCTATAAAAATACCAAACAAGAACACCCAAAAATAACTCCATTTCAGATATTTTTTCATCCCAATCCCCCACTATAATATACTATTTAATGCTCTGTCTCTTTACTGTCAACTTTTTCCCATATTTTCCTCACTTCTATTAATTCTGTTTTATTAAAAGTAAGTTTATAAATATCAGGCATATCAAGGTTCTCCCAAAACTCGAAAACGTATTTATTATCGAGGTAGTTCATAATTAGCACCATAATATTGCCGTGGGTTCCTATTACTATGTTATGACCCTGGAACCTTTCTAAAACTCTTAATGTGGCCGTTATTCCCCTTTTCTGGGCAATAATATTGGATTCCCCGCCTTCCCAGGAAAATGAAGGGTCCTCCCACACTTTTTTAATGGCATATTGAAAATCATTAACAGGACCAGCAGCTAAATTTCGCTCTTTAAAGTCGTCTTCCAGAATAATTTCCTTTCCAATACAATCTGCTACACCCTTCACTGTCTGAATCGCTCTTTCGTATGGACTCGAAACAATAAAGTCGATCGCTTCTTTTTCAAGATACTTTGTAATTTTATGTGCATCAGCTTGGCCCTGTTGGGATAACGGCCTTCCGAGTTCGTCCGGCGTATAATCGGAATGTGCATGCCGGACAAAAAACAAATTCGTTAACAATATCGCTTTCCCCCATCAAGTGATAGATTCGTTGAATTAGAGTTTATCAAGCGTTTTTAAAAAATCCTTGATCACGTTTAAAAACAAATCTCGATTTGGTTCCCAGAGTGCATGCCCAGCTTCAGCCAATTCGACTACCCTTACATTTTTAAGGATCATTTTGTATCTTTCTGTTTCTTCCTCTGTCAAAAGAGACTTTGTCGTTCCTCCCTTAATTATCAATACAGGAACTTCTATCCGTGTTAAATTTTGATCAAGATTAATAGCTGCTGATTCCCTCTGAATCCCTTTTACTACATGTTCCATCTCCTGATTTATATAACTGCGGCTAAGAACTCTTTCTGCCCATGATTTTGGTATAGACGGATACGCGGCAGGATAATCACAAAGGATTAGCCCTTTTAATCCTCGCGTTCTCGAGGCATATTCTATTGCATATGGAACACCCATTGAATAAGCCATTACACAGTACTCATGAACCTGGCTATCCATTACTACAGATTCTATATCATGAACATGGTCGTAAAATGAGTAGCCAGTGGCTGGAGCATCACTTTTTCCCCGGCCTCGTAAACTCATAGAAATACATTTTCTTGGCTTGAACTCCTGCAACAAAGCAACCGATTGCTCGGCGAAATTTAAAGCTCCAGGAACATACACTAACGGAGTTAAATGATTATCGTCCAAACTGCTCTCAAGATAATGAAGTTTTACTTCTTTCGAACGGATCCATTTATCAGCAAACATCCACTTTCAACCCTCTTTTCTTCTATTACAATATTATTCGCCCAACTTCCCCTATTTCCTTCCAATATTCTTTATTCAAAAAAACCACCTTCATCAGGCGGCATAGGGACTTCATATGTATGTGTTTAAATCTTTACTAAAGTTCTTTTATCCTGAATTTAAAGCTAAATTGTTTTTCAAATCAGGGCACCTATTCATGCTTCATAAAAAATTGATTCAATTTCTCTTCGGTTACCCCTTCCTGCAAAGAATTCTTAGAAAATCGCCAGCTATATGAAGGAATATCTTCTTTCATTTCAAATACGTCTTCGCTTTTTTTCCCGCTATCAAAGTAAAGCCATTCTATTGAAAAGTCATTCAAATCCCGATTCAACGCCTGGTTAGCAACTTCCATTATTTTGGCTGTTTCTTTTTCCTTATCAAAGGAACTTTCGATCTCGCCGATGAATAGGTACTCATGCATCTTATGTTTATGTACCTTGAAAATATCACCGTATGTATCGTCAACGCTATATTGATTGGCTATTTCTTCTGGAATATGGATATTAACTGCATACGAGATTTCTCCAAACCGGCTCATAAATGGTTCCCATGATTTGATTGCCTCGCTTCTCCATTTGGTTTCTTTGAAGGATTCATCGATAATATTTCCGCCTTCGGAAACATGGACCTGAAATTCCAAGTCGCTTTGATCCTTAGGATAAACACTGGCCGTATAGATTCCTTCTTCATCTCCCAAAGCTTTTGCAAACTTAATTTCACTTACTTTAAATGGAATTCCGTATTCCACCGATAACTCCTTAAGTATTCTCGTATTCACAGCATAAAGCTGTTTCGGTTTGAAGTAATAAATCTCTGCCAAAATGCCTCCGAGCACTAGTAGGACAAGACAACACCCAGTTACCATAATCTGTTTTTTATTCATATGAATCTTCTCTTTCCCCTGTTATTAGAATTTCTTCCAACAAATAGACGAAAGACATTTTTATTAGTTTCACATCTTGACTGAATTAGTGAAAGCCAAAAAGTGTGAGCGCTATACTTAGAACTAAAAGGGATACTGTGCAACCATTATCCTTTAAGTTAATTTGCACTCTATAATATTATTACAATACCTGATTAAAAATTTTGAAAACCTTATAGTTTGAGCCATTCGTTCCATCTCTGTTTTGAAAATCTCTGCCTTTATGCCCATACGTAAGTTCATAGCTTCCTTGATAATATCGTGCCATTCTACTGGAACTTCCTTTAATCCATAAACACCAGCATCCAACTTTGAAACAATATCATATTCCTTAAGAGTATAGAACTGCCGTAGTAAACCAAGGACGAACCATTCTATTTCAAAATCAATCTTTTCTGTAGGCAGATTTAATAAATCATCAATTGAATCTTCAGCCAATTGAATCCTATTTACCCAGTAAGTGTTCATATTTTCAAGCACATAAGAAAACAACTCTTTTGATTGAATTTCAAACTGAAAATCTTTGGGATCTGTTCCTATTATCTTAATTCCCTTTTTCTTAAGCACCCACCAAGTTACAGGGTTAAAATTAAAGTAATTACCGATACTCAGTTTTTTATTGTTGTAAAATGGATAGTTATAATTAAAATCAATGCTATTTTTGTAGAGTTTCCCCAAATCCTCCCAAAGAATATAAACTCCGTCCATTTCTGGCTTTTTATATTTTTTTGCAATGTGAGAATGAATAAACGACAAAGAATCCGAATCTTTCTCTGTTAAAGGACGGTTTGTTACGGTGATAAAGTCAATATCACTTGAATCATCAACATAGGCATTCAGGGCAATCGATCCGTGTATGTATAACCCTTCCATTGTTTCAGGAAAATGCTCATGAAACAGGTTAATATACTCTTTTAAGACATTGTCTATGATACTGGAAATTCCCATCAATAATTCTCCCACATAATTTTATTACCTATATTTTACAACAGCGAACCTGCCCCGTAACACAATAGTTTAAAAAATTCGGTAAATGCTCCAGATTTACTCACCCCTCGTTTAGATACATTTTTAAATAGCTTTGGTATGTACTGAATCAGAAAAACATTGAGAACACATTCCATAAAGAGTGTGCCAGGATTGGAACCCACAAATTTCTATACCGAATGGCAAGAATCCCAAGGGCAAGACCTACTAGTAACGCGCCAAAAGGATCAGAATGGATAAAAGCAAAAAGAAGAGAAGAAAGAATTAACATTGGATATCGTACTTTTCTGTATGGTACTAAAAGCAGTAATCCCCTGTACAAGAATTCTTCTTCAATCGGCACAATGATGCAAACAATAATAAACATCTGGAAATATTCTAGTAACCCCAAAGGCAGCAAATAAAAGGATAATGGCTCGTGCAGCACTAAAATAACGAATGATAGTGAACCCATAATCCAAAAGAAGGTACCTTTCTTTTTAAGAGGCGCCATACTAAATAGATACTCGTACTTCTTTCCGGTTAGAAAAAACACTATCACCAAAAAAAGTATTAATAACAATCTGTTTTGCAGCTGATAATTAATAGATCCTTCTGGTAACGTATCAGTAATGAATATAAATTGTTCAGGAAATTCAATGCCTCGGAGGAGAAATCCAATTAGGACAATTAATATAAATAGTCCACTTTTTCCTGCTAGGTTAGATAAGGATGTACTCGGTTTAGGTTCATTTAACTGGAGCTTCAAGTGACCCCCACCTCTCTAAATTACATAAAAATCTAACCTGCCTGTTAAACAAAAAACGGCCACTTTTCAAACAGTCCAAGAGTATATAATCAAACCTTCTCATCAATAATTTCTTGAGCCATTTATTTAGGGTGATAAATTTTTCGTTCATGGTTATAAAAATTTCATTCAGGTCTATAAGTATTTCATTCAGGGCTATATTTCTTTGAATACAAGTATGCTTTAACAAATCCAAGAGCCAAAAGAGAAAGAGCTCCGTTATATATAATAGAAAACAAAGCTAAAATAGGGACTTCATAAATCACCGAATAGATATAGCCTGTCAAAATACTTAATAAAATGATTACAATAGAAAATGTAATCCTTGGAAAAAAGAAACTTATTACTCCACTAAACAACATCACGAGTGAACCCATAATGAAGTAATGGAAGCTAAATACAAGTATGTATTCCAAGTACCAGCCCTCCCTATTCTTATTAGATTATAAATTCTACCAAAATACGGAAACTCCTTTATTCCCTTCTTCACCAAGTTGGGTAAATTCACTAATATTTTTATACAAATACCAATTAATCAAATTAGCATACTAATTAGTATCACTACGTCATAATATGTAAGGAATTGAGCTTCTAATTCTCCTTAATTCACTAAAAATCCTTTAAATACAACACAAAGAAGCAGTCCAATTGTTTGATTTGGACTGCTAAAATGGTGTGCTAATTTATTTCCTTTAATCGAAAACATACCATGTTTCAAAAAAATTTAATTATAGGGCTAATCCTGTACTGCACCCATTTAAAATAATCTCCTATTTATTCCGCCAAACTGCTGCGTATTTCTTCTTATATTTCGGAACTTCCTCAAGTTCTATAAGGCTGAGAGCGGTCGTTTTTAAATCTTCTTTTCCGGTAGCTTTATAGAGCTTTTGGAAATCTTCAATGATGTCGTATCTGACTAGTGTGTGATTTTTTTCGGATCCGCAATTTTGATAGCGATCCTCGAGATGCCGTATAACGAGTTCGAGCTGTTCCTCACCGGCAAGGCCAATTCTCCAAATTGCCTGGAGGCTATGCCGAGCGGTCACAGTCTTTGGATCTTTGGTCACTTGCCAAATTGCCGGGAAATCTGCAAGAATCTTTTTTTCTGGGTCACTAATGGCCAGATTGGATAGAAACTGTGCGGCTCTGGCCCGTTTGTGGTTGTCCTTGTTTGTCAAATCTGACTTCAAATCATCCCAGATTTCATAGGCCCATTCCACCTTCTCTTCTGTTATAGCCAAAAGATTTAACAGGGCTTCGTATTGGAGATTCCTATCGCTTGATTCAAGCTGTTCAAAAAGCGTACTAATTGAAGTTTCCATCATAATTTACCTCATTTCATAGAGAGACCATATCCAAAATAGGAATTAGGCTTTCCTCATCAGAAGGCAAGCCAACTTTGTTGCTTAAAGTTCGATTTAAACGGAGATATTCAGGAAAAATTGAAGATAGCGTTGCGAGAATTTCCATGTTATTACGGCTGCATTCCCAGTTGGAAAGCGATTTTAGCTGCAATTCATTCAATCTGCTTCTCTTTCCTTCAATCTTTGACCAAACCCCATACGGACTATCCAGATGCAGATTTTTTTCCATATACCAGCCAGAAGCAATCAGCCAACGAAATCCGGTCGAGGTTTGCCAGAGCATAATATAGTTCTTCCCGCATAACTGCCCGGTATGTTTCATGGGCAAATGCAAGTACTTTGGTCCGCCAAAACAAAACTTCTTTGCTAGTTGGAGTATAGTTTAATTCAGTTGATTTCCTGATAATAGGGCTAATCAGATCATCAGGGTCAAATAGTACCTTAAGCCCCTTGAGCCAGATAGAAGGCACGATTTCAGAGGGTTCGTGATACCAGCTATCCACCTTTACAAATGAGGTGTAATGGGTCACGATGACTGGGGACGAGGGATCCCAATCCTCATAAAACAAAACATCTCCCCATCTTTCCGTCCTGCTTGCTTTCGCTTTAATGAATTCACCCTTCCGCCCAGGAGCAACGATAATATGCAAATCAATATCCGAGTACCGATCAGCGTTTCCTTTCGCGAGGGAGCCATTTAGGTAGATTGCCAAAACATCTTTATCGTTCGTTAAATCTTCTAGCGCCTGTTTTAGCAATTCTTCACGGTGATGAGAAAGCCCCTCATCCCTTTCTTCGTGCCTGTTTGTCCAACCTGTCATATTATTTTTTCCTTCCAATATATAAAAAGTGTTCGCTGGCCCCGATTAGATTGGGATCCTGGCTGAGCTTATAGCATATTTTAAGCCATTTATCATATTCTTCTTGACTCATTTGAATGATATCCTTCTCTTTGCTAGCAAGAATATTCTCTACTCCGGCAAACACCAGTTCCTCAAGTGAGAATCCGTTCATGAAAGTCCTCGCTTCGTGGGGATCAGTAAAATAGGCGGTTGTGAAGCCAAGTTCACCATTATGGGTACCATAATCCAAATAGTTTAAAAGAGAATCGGGCGTGTCGATTGGGAATAAATTTTTAAGTGAATCAATAATTGGGGCATAACTCGATATGAAAGCCGCAATAAGTATGCCACCAGGTTTCAGAACTTTAAGGGCTTCCTCAACGGCTTTTTCCTGTTCAGATTTTTTCAGTAAATGATATAGTGGTCCCATAAGAAGAACCACATCGAATTTCTGGTGGATGCTGCTTAGGTCGAGAGCATTTCCCTGAATGAAACCTTCAAGGAAGACCCCGCTTTCTGCCGTTTTGATTTTGGCGGTTTCAAGATTGCGCTTTGAAAGGTCGAGCAATGTCACTCTGTGCCCTTTTTCGGCCAGGAAAATCGAATATCGGCCAGGACCGCCGCCTATGTCTAAAATATTGAGATTTTCTCCAGTTATGTAATCGTTCAGGTACCGTTTTGTAATATCAAATTCAATCCTGTGCCTGGCTAGCCGTTCCCACTCATCATATTCTTCATCATAATAACGCTGGATCTTTTCCATTCGAACTCCTCCCTTACTGTAATTTAATCAAACCACAATTTCAGAAAAACTAATATACTTTTTGAAAAAAATGGGATATCTTTGAGTCAATTAACTGGTTTTAATAGTGAGACAACCAGCAAGAAAAATTCAGTTTAGGAGTGTGAAAGACATTGAAATTCCTTACAATCGGAATTATGATATCAGTTATTTCGGCTATTGTTTCGTATTTCATGTGGGATGCTGCCCATGCTTATCAATTGCCTGGTATTGCAGGTGTGGCATTCATCATACTATCCGCAATTTTTTCTGGTAATCTTGTAAGCGGAGACAGGATGCGGGCTAATTTTGCCACTGAAACGGAGGATACTCGGCGTGAACGGCATGAAATCATGGTCCATTTTGCCTTACTCGGACTTCCAAACCTGGTTGTAGCTGTGTTCCTTTATTACCTACATTAAATTGTTGTTATTAAAAAACATACTCATTATTCTATAAACTTGCACCTTTTTCTCAACCTCTTCTACTGGCCACGCTTTTGCTTTTGAATTAGCTTTACCACCTGTTCCTTTGGATTCCAGCAGTTGAACTTATAGGAAGGTTTCGTTTCATACCCTAATCTGCTGCAAAGATAGTCCATTCCATTCGATGTCTTAAGAGTTCTAAAATGCTGGCATGTAGCGCAACAATGAAAGTCTTTTACACTCGCATTCAATTTTCTGCCACCTTTTTATGAGTTAGTATCCATTTTTAATCCCCGCATTTATAGATCTGCATTTAAACCAAGTCCTTTATATAGTTTTCTGCAGTCATGAAGTTAGGTTTCGGTAGGGTTTCCAGGCTCCTTGCTATATCCTAGCTTGATATGAATTATGAATGCGAGAACAACTAAAAAAATGGGGTAGCCCTCCTTCATTTGGCTTATGAAGGCAGGAAAAGCACGTAAAAACGGGCCTATCCCTCCTTCATTCGGCTTATGAAGACGGGAACAGCACGTAAAAACGGGGTTACCCTTCCTTCATTCGACTTATGAAGACGGGAACAACCATGAAAAAGATTGCTAGCCCTCCTTCATTTTTGTCTTATGAAGAAGGAAGAAGCTCGAAAAGTCGCAAGTCAAAAAGGAACGCCTTTTCTGCAAACATAAATCATTTGGCTGCTGAGATTGGTTACCGGTGATTCGTCCCAGCCGCCAAAGACATTGATGATTTCAAATCCATGTGTTTTTAATAGGCGCTCCATTTCCTTTGGATACACATATCGGAGTTTAATGTTTGATCTAGTTTCCTTCATGATTTCCCTCTCATGATTCAGGAACTCTCGAATTGTTGTATAGTGTTGGATTTGATTAAGCGAATTGTAAGAACTGATGGTATAGACATCTACCTGAGAATTCCCTTCTTTATCTTCGTACGTTTTCCAATATTCCTTTGTACTGGGCTGCAGCAGTTCCTCTGAATTAGGAAAGCGGGTGCCGAAAATGAACATACCGCCATCCACCAGATGCCTGTTCACCGAATGAAGCAAACCATCCTGCTCTTCGTTGGTCAAGAAATGTTGAAACGAATTGCCCACGCAAAAAATCATTTTGCTGCTTACATTAAGTTTCAAATCAGTACAGTCCTGTTCCACCCATCTAACTGTAATAGGAAACTGTGCCGATTTACGTTTGGCCTCTTCAAGCATGCCCTTATGAATGTCAACCCCAATAAGCTCATGGCCCTCAATGGCTAGCGGAATCGTTGCCCGGCCAGTTCCACAGGCTAGGTCGATGATTGGACCGGATACCCCGTTAGCCCATCTACGTAAAAAAGCAACATCTTCCTGATAGTGTTCATTTTCTTTGTCATATAAAACTGGTTCCGCATATTCCTCAAAATTATCCAAGCTCATCCCCCCTGTTTTCAACAATATCAGGGAGGCTTGCCGCCTTCAAATTTTAAGAACCGGTAACCTGCCCTCCATTCACATGGAGCGTTTGACCAGTGACGAATCTGGAATCATCGGAGGCAAGATAAACGAAAGTCGGTGCGATTTCGAACGGCTGGCCCTGTCTCTGCATCGGATTGCCAGCGAGGACGACCTGATCAGCGGAGAAACTGGAAGGAATCAATGGCGTCCAGAACTTGCCCGGTGCGACTGCGTTCACCCTGATTCCCTGCTTGACTAAGTTGTTGGCGAGCGCGCGGGTAAAGCCAACGTTTGCAGCCTTGGTGGCGGTATAATCAATCAGCTGCTCATTTCCGTAAAAGGCCACAACTGAAGCAGTATTAATTATAGAGCTGCCTGGTCTCAAGTGAGGCAAAGCCGCCCTGGTAACATAAAAATGCGAATATATATTAACCTTGAACGTATCATCAAATTGTTCATCTGTGATATCAAGCAAACTCAGCTGTTGGAACTGGATGCCAACATGGTTGCAAAGGACGTCCAGCCTGCCAAACTCCTGAATGGTATCATGCACAATCTTTTTGCATTGCTGCTTATCACGCAAGTCGCCGGGCAGCAGCAAACATTTTTGGCCAATCTGCTCGATGCGATCCCTAGTCCGGTTTGCATCCTCGTGTTCATCGAGGTAGGAAATTGCAACATCCGCTCCTTCTTTCGCAAAAGCAATTGCAACTGCCGCTCCCATTCCGCTATCCCCGCCAGTAATAAGTGCAACCTTTCCGGCAAGCTTCCCTGTTCCTTTGTAGTTCGGGTTCTCAATGATTGGCATCGGCACCATAAGCCCTTCAACACCAGGCTGCCGTCCCTGCCGCTGTTCCGGAACTGTCAGCGGAACATCTTCATATTGGGTGACCTTCCCATAATGCGGATGCATCGGGTATTGATTTTCAGTTGTTTCGTTTTGTCTCTTGTCGGCCATGGCCATCCTCCTATAAAGCAGATTCCATTTAGGTGTAAGCCCATTCGGGATAGTGTATGTGGGCGTAGGAATGATGTGCCAAACCTTAGGCGAGAGGCCGGGCACTTTTTTTCAAAAAAGAGTATATCCTAAAGGGACGATTGTATTTGGAGGGATATGTGATGCTAAGACCAGAGATTAGGTTTTTGGTGATGGATGAATGCGACGAAAAGCAGCAGACTGTTTATGCGAATGATCATACGAGAATTGAGCAGCCGGTAATAGGACCCCGGCCACCGTATTATACGAATGTTCGGATCGAAAAGGAATACCCGCTGATATAATAGAAATGGTGTTGGCAACCGCTGTCTCGCTAATAGCACCCCTGAGGATTCGCTATATCGAACATTTTTACAATTTATCGGTCATTCTGGAACGTTTATCGGTCTAGTAAAATTTTTATCGGTCCAATAGAAAATATAGCGGTCAAACGAATGTTAGTCCACACAAATTAAAGGGTCCTCCAATTGCCGGAGGACCCGCTTATTAGATAATATCTGTTTTCAGAAATAAATTTCACCTCTGTTATCCTTTTGGCTCTTGGTCAGGATCTTCCATATGGAAAACCTCCCAAAGGTGTCCGTCTAAATCCTCGAAACTCTGGCTATACATGAAACCGTGATCCTGTGGCTCTTTGGACAGTTTGCCACCTGCATCAACGACCCTAGTCACAAGCTCATCCACTCCGCTCCTGCTGCCAGCTGTAATGGCAAGGATGACTTCAGTTGTCCTTGCGGAATCTGCTAATTCCTTTTTGATAAAGCTTTGGAAAAATGGTTCAACGAGCAGCATCGCATAGATGTTTTCTCCGATGATCATGCATGTCGCGTTTTCATCGGTAAAACGGGAATCAAATTCGAAGCCAAGCTTTGAAAAAAATTCAATCGACCTGTCTAAATCCTTCACCGGCAAATTCACAAAAAGACTGTTTGCTATAAAAGCCATCCATCTAACCTCCTAAATTGGTATACCGTTACTATTCTGTATTATTCACTATACTCCTGTTTAAAAAATTGATATTACATAAATAATATGTTCTGGACTTTATTTAGGGTTGGTGTACTATGGAGTTGCGAGATACTTAACAGGCTCTCTTTTTAAGATTGAAGGAGGAAGTTTAATGAAAAAGCTGATGGTCATTATGATTGGCCTTTTGGCACTTGTTTTGTCAGGCTGCGGCAATACTCAGGAAAAAAATGATGCTTCGAACGGGGCTAAAAAAGAACCTCCAAAAATGGTAGAAGTTATGTTTATGGTTCCTGAAAAACTTGAACAGAACAAAGAAGCTGAACTGAAGGTGCACGTCACCCAGGGCAAAGAAAATGTCGACGATGCAAATGAAGTGAAGTTCGAGATTACCAGGCAAGGTCAGTCAACAAGTGAAATGATTGACGCCGATATTCAAGGTGATGGCATTTATTCAATTAAAAAGACTTTTACAGAAGCCGGAAAATATGAGGTTGTCAGTCATGTTACCGCTCGTGATATGCACACGATGCCTAAGGTTGTTATCGACGTGGTTGGGGATTCTGCCGCAAAAGATTCAGGAGATGCGTCCTCTGAACATGGCCACCATGGTCACGGGGTTCAGATGGAGTTTTCCACTGGCACCCTTCTAGCTGGAAAAGAATCTACATTGAAGGTTTCACTTGTGAATGATGGTAAGCCTTTAACCGATGCCGCCGTCCGTTTCGAAGTATGGAAGGACGGTGCCGAGAAGCATTATTTCAAAGATGCAGAGAGTGCAACAGCCGCCGGAACATATTAATCCAGTCACACATTCGGCGAAGCTGGCTCCTATCAAGTTAGAATTCACATTGAAAAAGGCGATATTCACGATCACCAGGACAAGAAAATTACAGTAAAATAGTTTGGAGGCTCGGGGATGGTTTCCTCGAGCCTCTCTTGTTATTATTCATGGGCTGCCCATCAGCTGACTAATTTTATGAATGACACTTTGGCTTCCTGGCGGGTACGAAATGTTATTCATCACCTTTATGAATGACATTTCCATCTCTCAGAGGGTGTGAAGTGTCATTCATCGCCTTTTTGAATGACATTTTGGCTTCCTGCAAGCTGTGATTTGTCATTCATCGTTTAACTCAATTTCGATATTCTAGTAACTTTTTCTAAATTTCCTGTAAGGTAAAGGAATTTCATTGTAGAAAAACGAATAGTTATACTGAGGTGATAAAAATGTTGGTAGTGACGACGGAAAAAATTGAAGGTTATCAGGTTAAGGAAGTAAAAGGACCTGTCTTCGGTCTGATTGTCCGAAGCAGAGGCTTGGGAGGCGATATTATGGCTGGCCTAAAGGGCCTTGTAGGCGGGGAAATTAAGCAATACACGTCCATGCTTGAGGATTCCAGAAAAGAAGCGATGGACAGAATGATCCGCAATGCAACAGCAATGGGTGCAAATGCGATTATCATGATGCGCTTTGATTCAGGAGAAATTGGCCAGAATATGAGTGAGATTGTCGCGTATGGAACGGCTGCGGTTGTGGAGAAGCTGTAAATGGAAATCATCATTGGCTTTTATGTTTTACAGGCATTGGGAGCAATTGTCCTGATCCTGCTTGGGTATTTTATTTATGATAAGCGCTACAAAAACAATCAGGGCAGCAAGGTTCCCCCTGGATTTATCGCAACGGATGAAATCAATGTTGATCCGGTGTCAGGTGAAAAGACTAAGGTGTACTTCAACACTGAAACTGGCGAGAGGTACTACAAGAAAATTACTTAGTGTTTTATGAAGAAGGACTCGCAAAGGCGGGTCTCTTTTCTTTTTGTTGTCCGCTTCTTTTTCACATTTTATTCCTACTGCTTGCAAAGACTAGTAATAAAAGGAGGTCTCTTGATGTCTAACTGCCCTACTTGTTCTTCGAAAAAGACAAATTTCAGGCAGCTAAGCTCAACAGCGACGAACGGTTCCTTGTTACTGGCGGGAAAAGCGACCCGAATAAGTACATTTACCATTACGGGTGCAGGGACTGTCAATCTGAGTTTGCTGTAGAATTCCATCAGGGAGAGCTTAAAACTATAAAATAATAACTTGGGAGGTGATTAGATGGACAAAAAAGATACTATTCGGGAAGAAGTGAATGTTGAATTAGGCGGCATGGGGCTCTATGGAACAACTTCAAATGTTCCTGTTGCTGGCTTTGAGGCTTCAGGGGATATTGAAAATGCAGGAGATTTATCCAAGTTCAAAAAAGAAAAAGGCCATATGGGAGCAACCTCTTCCCTGACTGGTCACCACCAGCAGGATTAAAAACACTTTGCAAGGTACTTAGGCAGCGTCTGAAGGAAAGCCTGACACTGCTTAACGAAACTGACTTAATTTTGAAGTACAAACCACGGATACAGTGTCTTTTGTTTTGTTTTGCTTTAAATTGATATGTAAATTAGCAAACAGGGCTTGGGCATATGTCGCCAAGCCTTTTTAAAACCTAAATTTTTTGAAGGCAAGCCCCTTTCCAGCTAATCCTCCCTGGATCAACGCACATGGATTTCTGCAAAAAACAGGTTCAAATTCTTTCAGTGTTTGACTGCAGATAATCCTTCTAAATAACATTTTTTTCAACCAATACATTAAGAAAAGAAAAGCCGCCAAAATAATGACAGCTCCCTACTTCAACTCTTTCACCCGTTAGTCTATTTATTAAAAACTATGAACTCACTTAGACTGTTGCCTTCTAAAAATAGGGAAACTAATTACAAGTCCCGTAATAAGCGCTATAACAGTTTTTACAACAAAATTAGTAAGAAGTCCGTTAATCACATATCCATTAAACTTTTGCCATAATGATGCTTCTGGAACCCAATCAATAACATGGCCTATACCTAAAATCGAAGGAAGACTGATTAATACATAAACAATAACAAAAGTAAGTAAAAATGCTTTCAGGTTCATTAAATCTCCCCCTTTACCATTTTCTTATACAGAAATGTGTACCAGATGTTGAATAAAGACTCCTACAAAAAACGCGTTAGCCTTCATCGATCACCGCCTATTTTTTTAATAAAAATATCTATTTATACTTTAACAGTGAGTAAACATAAGTGTCGTACGCTTTACCGTTTTGATACATATAATCCCTTAAAATTCCTTCTTCTTTAAAGCCTAGTTTAGTTAATAATTTATTCGATGCTTCATTCTCCAAAAATACTACTGCACCTATCCGGGTTAGCTCCATAACCTCAAAGCCATAAGAGAGTACCTTAGAAACAGCCTCTGAAGTATAGCCTTGGCTCCAAAAATCAGGATGGATTTCATAGCCTATTTCTGCACGTTTGTGTTTAGGTGACCAGGCGTTAAAACCAATGGTTCCAATTAATTCGTTTGTCCCTTTTCTTTCAATCCCCCAGCGTATACCTCTTTTTTCTTTGTAGTTTTTAGAAAAGAAATCAATAAAATGCTTTGCTTGCGCTATATCATTTAACGTTTCCTGTCCATAAAAACGTGTTACTTTATCGTTAGAAAAACAAGAAAAAATGCTTTGTGCGTCGTCTTCTCTAATTTCTCTTAAGTTTAGTCTTTCTGTTTCTAATACTGGAAACATTTATATCTTCCTCTCCAACTATTCTTTATAGAACAGTCACTTTTATAAAGAGTGTGTTGAACTGACTACACCATTAGTTAAACAAAAAGCTGCAAATAGCCGCTAATGTTTTGAAGTATTTAATTCCTTCAGTTGTTTCCTAATTTCCGTTAGTTCTGTCCTTAAGTTCTTAATTTCTTTGGAATTATCAATGGCATTAATTATAAAAAATTGGAGGATGTAAAAAATAAAGACAATACCGACAAGCCCATAAAAAGCAAAAAAAATAAACTCCATATTGGTTTTCCCTCATTAAGATTTTTTATCCAAATTGTACCATGTTTTCCGAATTAATAGTTAAAAAATTTCACTAGTTAAATAATTCAAATGTTAAGCGGAATGCCAAACTAAAATATCTTTTTCATATGAAAGAAGTACTGCTTCGTTACCTTAAAGACATTAATCCCATGGAACAACATCACTACTTATTTTTCAAAAAAACTTTATACAATAAAAAGCCAAACCCTATAAGAATAACTAATAATAGAAACGGTACCATTAGGTTGAATATGATAAAAATCCCCCTCGTTTTTATTTACGGCTTTTGGTTTAATAATATTTTCAATTTACCTATGGCCTTTTACTGAATTATCCTACGAAATTTATTAAATAAACTTTCTTTAAATTTTAACATAAATACCCAATGAATCTTCTGCGATTTTAGATTTACACCAAAACTTGAGATTAAGCTCGCTGACAACAATTTCTGTCACAATGTCATACGGTTACAAATTGCATTTCTCTTCGTTAATTTTTATTAAACCTTCTTTATCAACAAAAAAAAGCAGCCCATTCAATATGAATTGGACTGCGATGGGTTTTTCGATTTAGTTTCTCTACTCGAAAACGGAACACTATAATATCCAATGTCCGGTTTATCATGGTTGGCTTTAAGACAAGCTATCTATTAATGGTTTTGGGAATTTCTCTTACAATTTATTCTTAATCTTTGCCAAGCGAATAAAGTTCTCATCGCGTTCGCGTATTTTATCCTGGACCGAGACATTGTCGTACTTATAGATTCCCTCACCTGTTTTGGTGCCGAGTTTGCCCTGGGCAAAGAGCTCTTCAATGACTTCCGGTGCTCCTTTGCTTTCATCAAGTTCCGGAGCGAGGTTTTCGACAACTCGCTTCCACACATCAAGTCCTCCAAAATCCGCCGTTTCTATAGGGCCGATAAACGACCAGCGGAAGCCCGGGCCATCGGTTATCGCTCTATCAATGTCACGGGCATCGGCGACACCTTCTTTTAACAAATAAAATGCCTCACGAACAATGGCCGCCTGCAGCCGGTTGGCAATGAACCCAGGGACATCCTTATTTAACACAACCGGCGTTTTGCCGATTTCGGACATTAGATCCTTTGTAACTTGCACGGTTTCTTGTGCGACATTGTCGTGCTTTACGATTTCCACCAGCGGCACGAGCTGGGCTGGATTGAAGAAGTGGGTAATCAGCATCCGTTCAGGTGTAGTTGCTTTTTCGATAAGCCGGGAAATTGGGAAGGTTGAGGTGTTCGATGCAATGATGGCTTCTGGCTTTGCAAATTTCTCAAGGTTGCTGAACAGCTCCCATTTTAATTCAAGTAGCTCCGGGATCGCTTCGGTTATGAAATCGGCATCCTGAACGGCTTCCTCCAAATCAGTTGTCGGAACTATCAGCTCTATTGCGGCTGCTTTCTGTTGTTCAGTAATGACATCTTCCTGAACGAGCAAAGACAGATTAGATCTTACAAGCTCCATAGCCTTTTGTAAAAATTCATCTTTTAAATCGTACATTCTGACCGGGTATCCTGCCAGGGCGTATACCTGGGCAATTCCATGCCCCATAACACCTGAACCAATCACTGTTACTTTTTTAATCATTCGTTCATCCTCCTAAAAATACTAGTCTATGTGAAGTTTCTCCCATAATTTTAATTCGACTTTTCTTTTAAAATACCTTTTTGAAAGCGATTTCATAAATATAGCCGAATCATTGTAACTTTTTTATAAAAAAATCGTTTATTTGAATGAATGATCCGATAAGGAGTGGTCTGTATGGAGATGAAAGGCTGCATAAAATGTGGAGGCAATGAAGCAGGGACAAAAGATGTAGCAATGACGGGGACAGGTCTGTCAAAGATGTTCGACATCCAGCACAACACTTTTACGGTCGTTTTTTGTAAAAGATGTGGGTATTCAGAGTTTTACAACAAACGGAGCAGCAATGCATCCAATATTATTGATTTGTTCTTTGGCGGCTGATTTTTCCTTTATGTACATTTATTAATGAATGGCTCACCTTTGCCTGCTCCATAAAAACCTGGTAACTGGGCATAGGTGAGCCACTTTTAATCATGTTTATCCGAAAGATAAAAGGTATGAGTTTGTAGCAGTGCTTTCCTCATTGTTTCATTAAGCCTGACCTCATCATACGCACAGACTGCGAGTATATTCATTGACGTAACAGCTTCTTCGGCTTTTTGTTCAAATTCCTTAATTTTCCCCGTCATGTCCATCCCATTTCCCCACTCCACATGCGCCCAGGTCCTGATTCCCAGGTTATTGCTAAGAAAGGGTGAAAGCGTTTTTGAAAAATAGTTAACAATTGCTTCTACATGGAACTCTCCTGTTGAAAAATAAAAATCAAAATTGTTCATGTGGATGACGCGCTCAAGCTGTTTTGCAGAAAAAAGCTCGGTTAATCTCTTTTTAATCTTGAGCCACAGTCTATCGTTTTCAATAATTAGGCAAAAATGTTCCTGTCTAAGGCCGCCTTCAATGAACGAAATTAAATTGTTTATGTATTGATCGGCATTGTATGTGTTATAAAAAAGATGGCCCTTTGCCAGATTGCCAATTTCCTTTATTACCTTTTTCTCCATCCCAACTCCCCTCCCTATTCCCGATAGGGCTATACAGCTAATTTTACAACTGTTACCAGTAAAACAACAATCATAAATTTAAAAAGCCCGCAGAAATTTTCTGCGGGCTTCTCAACATTATTTATTTACTTTTCAGGCTCGGCAGGGTTTGAGATTTCTTCGAGCGCCTGTCCGGCATCATCAGAAAGCTGTTCATCGACGGCGAGGTCACCGAGCGACACAATGCCTATCAATCTGCCTTGCTCCACAATCGGCAGACGGCGAATTTGGACATCGGCCATCAAGTCCGCAGCTTCCTCGGCACTCATTTCGACTGTTCCCCTAACTGGATCCTTCGTCATTACCTCAGAAACAGCAGTATCCGTAGACAGGTTGTTAGCGAGGCCGTGGATAACGAGATCACGGTCTGTCGCAAGTCCTACCAATTGGTCCCCATCACAAATTGGGATAGCACCGACATCCAGTTCCCTCATTTTCTTTGCAACATCATAAATCGAAGCATCGGGTGGACACGTTTCAACTTCTCTTGTCATAACATCTTTGATATTCATTAGAAAATCCCTCCTATCCTCTAGTTAAGTGATTCCCGGAAGGACAATGTGTAAAACTGGTTAATTTTATCAAGCAAAGCCAAAGCCTGACGGAGGACCATCAGGCTGGATCGGTTTTTTTCAGTATGGTGTGGATATCAGTGGCTGTCATCTGCTTCGCTTGGACGAAGGTTTGGACGTTATGTTTCAGCCAGTGGTCATAAATTTTCAAAAGGTCATTCCTATCATAAACGGTATTCGCGAAGGTTTTGAAAAAATAAACAATCATGACATTAACAACTTCAACAGGTAGTTTGTTCCTTGCCATAACCATCCTTAAAGCTAACATATCAAGTCCGCGGACATTCCCGTTTGTGGCAGCTTTAAGCACCTCTGTTGGGGTCGCATATTTACAATATTCGATAAGGCTCAACTCTTTCTTCGCTTCTACCATTGCCCATTCCCCCATTTCCTGAGTATACTTTCATTATATAAGGATAAAATCAGTATTTAAATAGAACTATAGAAGTCTTTACACTACTACCATAGTAGTAATTTATAGTCATTTACTTCGAAATTTGAAGAAAGCTTGGACAAAATCTTATTTTCCTTCTACATTTTGTCCTATTCAGTGAGGAATTCCGCAATCCACTCGACACACTGATATGTTTCCTTCCACTCTCCATGATCTTCTATTCCCCAGCAGGCGTAAAGGGTTCCAAGCGCATAAGAAGCTTTTAAAAGCCTTTTTTTATCAAGTCCCAGCCCCTCGCAAATCCAGTTAATCCGGTTCTTAAGCAGTTCACGTGGATGTTTTTTATTATGAAGATGATTAATCAGGAAGGACATGATGTCATAATAGGGATTCCCTGAGACGCCTTTAGGATCAATCGCCAGCCAGCCTCTTTCGGAAAGCAGGATATTTTCATGATGGAGATCGCCGTGGAGCAGCTCGATTTGGTCAGGGTCATGAAGCTCTTTCATATAGGCGTTAGCACGTTCAATCGCTTCAAAAGGAATCGGCTCTCCTCCGTCCGGAAACTGACTTTTGTACCTGGTAAACCCTTCTGCCCAATCCAAAATGGATGGCGGGGAAAAATTGTTCGGCAGCTTTCTGCGGATATTTTTCCAAACCTGTATGTATTCCTTTGCAGCCTGCTCTTCATCATTAAGAACGGACAGATTTTGTCCCGGAATGAGCTGTTCAAGAAGCATGGCTCCATTTGTTGCATCTTCAGCCAGCAGCCTGGCGCAAGCCTCCCCATTGTATTGACGGACAGTCCGGGCTTCATTTATGAAATCATAATTCGGCACCCCAAGTTTTAGGATGACTGGTGTGCCTTCTTTATCACAGGCTTTCACAACATAATTGTACGTCAGATTGCCTGCCGGTCCTTCAATAGTCAAGCCCCACTTTTCTGCGTATTTCGCGACAAGTCCCTCAAGATTCTCAAGCCACCTTGTCCCATCCGAACCGAAAGCACCTGTTATTTTTTCAACAAATTCACTGGGCAGATTCATTTTATTCTCCTTTGCTTCTTTCTCAGTACGTTTTTCAGAATAAAACCGAGACTGAGGAAAATATTTAGGTTTTTAACTGCCTTGAGGCTACGCAAATAAATTATTTTATTTCCAGCCTCATCATTATTTTAAGAAGGAATTTTCAACCATTAATACAACAAATCAAATCCCCAATTCATTATTAAGAGCGAGAAAGCATACTCCTCGCTCAAGTATAGCCTACCAGTTCCATAAACCCCTTACCTGCAAGAGGCTTCCTCTGTCCGTTAGCCATTATTTCGCGGCCGGTTACTTTCACTGCTCCCTCCCAAATTCCTTTGAGCGGGCCCAGGATAATCATCTCCTGCTTTGGAAACGCGGCCTCGACACGGAGCTCCATCCTAAATTCAGGGATAGTTATTGACCAGGAGATTGGATACCTCGCATTCGTTTCAAAGCTTTTCCAATGCTTTTCTTTTGAAAAAGAAACCTGCCTGCTGAACTGAAGTGAACCATCCCTGCCAATCAAGTTGGCCATCTTAGGACCAGATTCCTTCTTATCTGAAGTCATTTGGTTCAGAAGCAGTTCACGCCCATCATCAAGCTGGATCCCAAACCAGTCCCAGCCCTTTCCTTTAGCGAGACCATAATCCCTGCCCCACTGATGATCGAACCAGCCTTGCCCATAGACTGTTTCCGCTCCCCGATCAGTTACAATTTGGCCATTCACTTTGTTCCTGGTAAAAGAATAATAGTAGAGGTCATCCGGCTTTCCTTGTCCGCCTATTAAGGCAATCGGCTTTTCCGGTGAGAACTGGAGATCTGCCTCGAATTCTTTTTCTTTTATATTGACGGCATAATCGGCCTGGCTGCTGCCAAGGAACTCCAGCTTGTTCTTTCCATAGGAAAGCTTAACAGGATTAGAGGTTACTCTGGCATGAGGAATTCCGCGATGCGGCTTTGGCAGCCTGCCCTTTAAAAGCTGCTTCTGGAGCCGCCACATTTGCGTATCTCCTGGGTTCAGCAATAGATACAGCGGCATATAAAAAAGCGCCATCTGTTTTTTGAGCGAAGAGTCGGCAAGCGAGTAATGTCTGTGTACATTATTTGTTAAATCAATCAATGAATGAATCATATAGTGCGCTTTAAACAGACTCGTCTCGCCAACCTCGAAAAACGACCCCATCACCGCGTACCTCCCGCCCCTGTCACCCTGGAGGAAGGCAAAATAATACCACCATTCCACATTCGAATTAGTATGCGGGCCGGCATCTATAGGCAGAGCTATTTCTTTGTCTTTCATATCCTCACCACTGCTTTTTTAACTACAATATGCTGTGGTGTCGGGATATGGGATTAGGGATTGTTGTCTATTTTAAACTACTTTGTTGAACCATCAGATTTCCGCTCCAATCAAATATGTTAACAAACAATAATGCTCCATCAGCTAACCATTTTTGTGTCTGAATATCCTTCTGCCTTATAGTTTTAATACCATTAAATCTTCACTATAAAAATTGCCATCTATATTCAATGCCTGTGCATCTACACCAAAGGTTTCAAAACCGCATGACAGATAAAGTTTTTTTGCAGGGATATTTGTGGAAGTGACGGCAAGATATATGTGGGAAGCACCTGGAATAACTTTTGCTTTCTCCAGTGCCGCCTGGACCAGGGCTTTTCCTGTTCCGGACTTTCTGAAATCGGGTGCAACATACATGGCTACAAGATTGACACGGTGTTTAAGCTTTTTCTTTGTTTCAGGAAAGAGCGTTACGCTGCCAGCCAATTGGCCATTAACAAAAGCTCCAAGCGTCACAGATTCTAATTCAGAGAGCCTTTTTTCAAAAAATTCAACTGTCCGTGCAGCTTCCTCTTCATAGCTTGATGCGTATGCCTCTGGATGCAGCTTTAACTCCTCGAGCCTCAACTTCTGATATTCACTCGCATCTCCGGCTTTTAGTGTTCTAATTTCCATTGTGCTCCCTCATTTCACAAAATCATGGTACTTCTTACCTAATTGGTATAGAATTTTAAATATATTGACAATTTTAAGCCAGGAAGGCAGGAAAGACAATGACGACTGCAGTAAATTTTTTAAAAAAGATGAATGAGGAAATGGAAGTGTTATTGAAAAGTGTGACCGAAGCAAGTTGGATGGCGCAGACAACCGGTGACGCTGAATGGGCTTCCCGGCTAAGCGATGCTAGTACTAAATTTAACTTGTTCTTCTCGGATAAAGATACATACGAACTTGCGAAGCGACTTTCCAAACAAGAAGGTTTGACCCATGAGCAGAAACGGGAATTCGAGGCTTTTCTTACTAGCATGGCGGAAAACCAGCTTCCCGAAGACATACTCGCTGACCTTTCAAAACGTTCGTCAGAATTGAACCTCAGGTTTAATACATACTCACCGAAAGTCAATGGTAAAGAGTACTCGGCCAACGATATACGCGAGGTTTTGATCAACTCGGAGGACGTGGAGCTCCGAAAAAAGGTTTGGTTTGCAAGTAAGGAGGTCGGAAAAGTTGTCGAGAAGGACTTAATCGAGCTCGTGAAAAAACGGAATGAAGCAGCACGCCTGCTTGGCTTTTCGAACCACCACGAGATGTCATTCAAGCATCAGGAACTCGACCGCGACGAAGTGTTCCGCATCTTCCGGGAGTTGATTGAGCAATCAGACCCAACCTACCGCAGATTGAAGAAAGAGCTGGATGAGCGTCTTGCCGAGAAATTCGGTATCCAGCCCTCCGATATCCGGCCATGGCATTATGTTGATCCGTTCTTCCAGGAAGCTCCTCCATCCAAAGCTGCCAATCTTGACCGGTTCTTTTCAGGCAAGGACCTTGTAAAGCTTACAACCGATACCTTTAACGACATCGGCATTGATATAACGGACTTGTACGAGAAAAGCGACCTGTACCCGCGGACGGGCAAGAATCCGACTGCGTTCTGCACCGATATGGACCGGAAAGGAGATGTCCGTGTCCTATGTAATCTGACACCAAGCTCGTATTGGATGGAAACAAATCTACATGAGTTCGGCCATGCCGCCTATTTCAAATACACGGATCACGACCTGCCGTTCAGCCTCCGTTCTCCAGCCCATACGCTAACAACTGAGGCAATTGCGATGCTTTTTGGTAAAATGGGCAAGGATTCACGTTGGCTCAGCAAGTTTTTGCAGGTTGATTCGGAAACTCTTGCCGGTCTTGCTCCCGAACTGGAGAAATACCAGCAGCTGCAAATGCTGATTTCTGCTCGCTGGATTATTACGTTTGTCATTTTTGAGCAGGAGTTGTATGAAAATCCGGATCAGGATTTGAACAGCCTCTGGTGGAAAACCGTTGAGGAAATTCAGCTGGTCACTCCGCCGGACGATAGAAGCAGTCCTGATTGGGCAGCGAAAATCCATTTTACCCTTGCGCCGGTTTACTATCAGAATTACCTGCTTGGTGAATTGACCGCCGCCCAGCTGCAACGCCATGTCGAGCGTACCATATCAGAAGAATTTTTCACCAATGAAACCGGCAAGCTACTCGTTGAAGAGTTCTTCAAGCCTGGGGCCATGTATGAGTGGAACGAAAAAATTCGCCGTGTAACAGGTGAAAAGCTGAATCCGCAGCACTTTGTGGAATTGTACTGCTAACAAATAAAGCCCCGGACGACTTGTCTGGGGCTTGTTTTATTACTAATCTTTATCCAGCAAGGTTTTGACTTGCTCTTTAAGTCTATGGATTTCGTTCAACTTCATTTGTGGATAATCTTTAGGGGTGCTTATTCTATATGCTCTTTTTTTAAATACTTGGTAGATATGTAATGTAGTCCAAAAATGTATCGCGCCATCTAATAGAGCGTACAAAAATTCTTTTTTAGGAAGGGTGGCTTTTGTATATACCTCATTTGACTCCCAATCATCTATTAATTCAAAAGTTAAGAAAGTGTTATTTATAGTGCTCATTTTCATCAAGATAGGATCTATCCCATAGTTAAGTTCGACACTTCCCTCTTCTAAAAATACCTTTATCGCTTGGACAAAATCGTTCCACAGATCCAAGCCTGATGGACAATGCTCCCCAACCACTATTTTGTTCTGGTACCTTATTGTGATAAGCATCTGAATGTGTTTAGGAGTGAATTTAGGATGATTAAAATAATCTCTTAGTTTTAATTCATTATCTATTGATATGAACTGTTCATCGGGATTTTCAAAACATAGGGGTCCAGTCGGTTTAAATGAAGGCAACTGTAACAATGTCTTTATTTCAAACATAGGAAGCTCCTTTTCGGAAAATTGTTTGGTAAATAAAAGTTAGTTAATTTTTCCGGCTATATAACAAATTTATTTATGAAGAGATTTACTTTAATGATTGGAGAGGAAATCACAGAAGTACATTGATTCAAACTATAGAGGATGATTCTAAGTATATTTAATCAGAAAAAACCAACAACATTGTAGGCGTATATACATAGTATATGTGGGGGTGACATAATGGCGAGAATTAAATACCGTGATTCGGATGTCGACTTAATGGCCAGGATGATGAGAGCAGAAGCTGAAGGCGAAGGAAAACAAGGAATGCTGTATGTAGGGAATGTTATTGTTAACCGGGTAAAAGCAGAGTGTACCGATTTTAAAAATGTTAGAACCGTTTCTCAGGTTATATTTCATGTACAAGGTGGAAATTATTCCTTTGAAGCAGTTCAAAAAGGAAATATGTTTTATCAACGAGCACGCCCTGTTGAAAAAAGACTTGCAAAAATGAATTTGGATTATTGGAGAGAACACCCAGCAAAGTACTCTTTATGGTATTTCAATCCATCAGGTCCTTGCCCGTCAACATGGTTCGACCAGCCTTTCGCCGGCCAATATAAGAATCATTGTTACTATGAACCCATTGCAGGAACATGTGAAAGTGTCTATACCGGAGGATGAGCTTACTCAATGAGTAAGCTTTTTATCCTCTTTATAGAGTTGGGGAAACTTAATTCGGCGGTTTTAGAATTAAATCGGCTGTTTTCGGCCCTAATTCGGCGATTCACAAAGAATGGATTATTCCTGATTAAACCATAGGGGATCATTATCATCGACATCGCCATTATAATTGATAAGAATTTCATCGCCTGCTTTTATATCGGTGTGTGCATAGAACTCAAAAGTATGGTTATCAAAGTTGATCTCATAAAAAGCGTTTGGTTCATAAGAATGGTTAAACAGCATACCGTACCCAAGAAGGATGGCTGTGTGGTTTTTCCCATACTCAAATGCATAATCAGCAAGAAGGGTTTTCTCAATATGCTCATGCTGTTCATTAGGATAGGAAATGACAGGAGCTTCATGGATAAGCTCGCCTTTTTTGAAATCACGGGTTGCAAATACCCCTCTATTAAATTCCCCATCACTAAGTGGAGATGTTTTTACTTCTATCATCAAATCGCCTACTTACTTTTAAATTTTTACTACAATCTTATAAAAAAGAGCTACACTTGCTTTGATAACTTGTCAGCGCGATTCCTTTGGCGGCTGGCATACGTCACACTTACGCTGGTGACTATTCTTAAATTTGGTAAAGGTTTTTTCGAAATTGCTTCCACACGAGCATTTGAAAAGTAATTTTTGTGAAAAACCGTGATATTCGGTCGATAATAACTTACTATCTGAATTTTTCTCAACAAATTCTTTAATTTTACCGATGGTCCATCGTTTATTCATTCCTACACCTCCATTTTTTTAACAAAGCGGAGGCTTTTTGGCATCCGATTAAGTCCTTAAGTTCTTTATTATATCATGAGCTCGTACTCAATCATAACACTTTTACGTATAACCAATTAAGCCCCGGGACCAAAAAATGCCGCCATTAACTTAGCAGCAAAGTTGAAATACATATGGTTATTATCGTTTAAAGTTTAACTTATTCATTAATTGCCCTGTATCTCCTTTAAAGTTGAAAAATAAAGCTTTGTTTTGACCATCAAATAGCAGCAGAAAAGGGTCTTCATTAACTGGGAATATCACGATTACTTCATCCACAGTGTTGTTAAACCATTGATTTTCCACCTTGATTTTTGGATCAAGTGGAATTCTTATCATAAAGCCTTGTTTTGGAATTGGGTTTATTTTTGGATAAAGTCCAGTTATTCCTTTAAGATACATTGCCGCTTCCTGCTGAATATCAGGAGTTACTGGTGCTGTCTTAATAACTTTTTCTTGAGTAATATCAAAAATTTCTATTCCTGCATTCGTTTCGGCGAAAACGAAGTTGTTGGTTAATAATCCAAGAATGAGAAGGCATGCGACTATCTTTTTAATCATTTGAATCACCTCTAAAGGTAGTATCTCCAGGTAACAGCTTTGCTCCTCTGCCTGTTTTACCCACGGTATATAAAAATATCCCCCAATCCCTTTGGACTGGAGGATCTAATTTTTCGAAGACGAATTTCACCTACCCTTTTAGCCGCACCAATTTTCCTTTAGCAAGTGTAAAGGCAAAGATCAAGCCCGCCAGTGCCATTACACCCGCCACCATAAACGCAACCCGCATCCCGTCAAGAAGAGCGAGTGGTGGCAATGATTCGGAAGACGTTCTGGCAAAAACACTCATGACCGAGAAAATTAACGAGGTCCCGATTGAACCGCCAACCATACGGATGGTATTGGACATTGCAGTACCATGTGGAATCATTTGAAATGGCAATGCATTGATTCCCGACGTCATTAAAGGAGTCATCAGCAGTGAAACACCAAACATTTGAAGCGAAAAAAGTACCGCAATATATGGAAAAGGCGTATCCATTCCAATTGTCATATACAGCAGTGTGGATAGGAAAATAAACACAAAGCCCAAAATCGCCATACCCCGCGCACCAAATTTATCGAAAAGCCTTCCGGAGATTGGTGCCATCGCACCTGTTAATATCGCCCCCGGCAAGAGTAACATACCGGATTCAAGGGCTGTGCCGCCTCTCACATTTTGAACGTATAGCGGCAGCAGCGTTTCTATGCCAATCAATAGAGCAAACATGAGTACGGATAAAAATGTTGTAACTGTAAATTCCCTATACTTAAATACACTGAAGTTCAGGATAGGGCTTTCAAGCCGGTTCTGCCTCCTGATAAAGAAAACCAGGGCGGCTATTCCTAGAATGATCGAGCCTATAACCGTTGGGGCAAGCCAGCCCATTGTCCCCACCATACTGAAGCCGTAAAGCAGTCCTCCCCACCCAAATGAGGAAAAAATAATTGATTGAACATCCACACGTACTTGCTTCTTCTCAGTGACGTTTTTCATCAAGAAGACAGCTAAAACCAATACAATCAGGGAAATTGGCAGGACGGTATAAAACAAGTATCTCCATGTGAAATGGTCAATGATCCAGCCTGACAAAGTCGGTCCGATTGCCGGTGCAAAGCCGATGACTAACCCACTCATCCCCATGGCAGCGCCCCGTTTTTCCGGCGGATAAAGCGTAAGCAGGACGGTTTGCATTAATGGCATGAGAATTCCAGCCCCAATCGCCTGCAGGACCCTTGCAATTAAAAGGACCATAAAGGTTGTTGAAATTGCTCCTAGCAATGTGCCGAAACTGAACACACTCATCGCAAAAATCAACAGGCTTTTCGTACCGAATTTTTCTATTAAAAAAGCTGTGATTGGAATCATAATCCCATTCATTAGCATGAAAGCTGTCGTGACCCATTGCGCCTCGTTTGGCTCAATGCCAAATTCGGCCATGATTGGCGGAATTGCCACAATCAATAAGGTTTGGTTCAATAACGAAACAAATGAGGCTGCTAGCAGTAAGCTGACAATCGTTGTCCTGTTGAAGTTAATGGGTTTTGAGGTATACATTTTTTCTCCTTTTTGGTAAAAAATTCACGTGCTAACCTATCACCCATTTTAAACAAGCGTTCTGCTTTCGTATAGTAAAAAGAATTTACAAAGCGCTATACGTTCCGAAAAAAACGAATACTAAAAGCCTCCAATCCATTAGGATAAGAGGCTTTCTTTTATCGCTTTGCCGCTCGGGAATTTCTTTTTCTGAATGTAAATCAACCTTGCTGATAGAGCGACACCGGCTGCTAGGAGCCCAAACGTCAAGCCAATCCAATACCCGGTCGCACCCAGGCTGGTAAAGTGTGCTAGTGCATAACCCGATGGCAGGCAGATGAGCCAGTAGGCAATCAGGGTCATGACAAATGCCAGGTTCACATCTTTGTAGCCGCGCAGTGCTGCTAGTGCAGTCGCCTGTATTGCATCAGCAAGTTGGAAGAATAATGCGTAGATCAAGAATGCAGCGGTAAGTGCAATAACGGCGGGATCATTGGAATACAGGCTGGCAACCTGGTACCTGAATAACACTACCAGTATACCTGTGACCAAGGCTATAATGACAGATACGCCAATACCGAGCCAGCTGTACACTTTTGCATCATGGTTCCTTTTAGACCCGACCTCGAACCCGACTAGGACAGTCAGCGCCATCGAAATCGACAATGGGATCATATACATGAACGAAGCAATGTTCAATGCAGACTGATATGCCGCAATTGTAGTAATGCTGAATTTTGAAATCAGGATTGTGACAAGTGCAAACATGCTTGTTTCAAAAAATGCCGACAAGCCCATTGGTACACCGATTTTTAGAATCTCGGAGAGTTCTTTGCCGACTACTTTCTTGAAGTTTGTTAGTGAAAAGTACACTGAAAATGGTGCTTTTGTTTTAATAATAAAAAAGGTAATGCCACAAATGATCCAGTAAGTAAGCGACGTAGCGTAACCCGCTCCGGCTCCGCCCATTTCCGGAAAGCCCAGATAGCCATAAATTAGGACATAATTCAAAAACAAGCTGAACGGCAGCGATGAAAGAAGAATGACCATGACTACCCTTGTAATCCCAAGTGCATAAATGAATGAGCGCAAAACATTAAAAATAAATAGCGGAATGATTCCAAGACTTAAACCAACGAGGTATGCATGGGCTGTGTCCTGTACGCGTGGCTCTAGATTCATAAAATCGAGCAGCGGATTCAACACAATAGCCCCGATAATCAAAACAATAATTGCAATTATAAGTCCCAGGTAAATCCCATGTGAAAGGGTCGAGGCTACTTCTTTATCCTTCTTCTCCCCGATACGCTGTGCAGCAATCGGTGATACAGCTAGCAGAATTCCGCTTAAACCGATGAAAACAGGATTCCAAATTGACGATCCAATTGCGACGCCAGCAAGTTCGGAAGCATTATAGCGTCCCGTCATAACCGTATTGAAAAATACCATTGAAAACATCCCAAGCTGGGTTATCAGGATTGGGATTAGCATTACAAAGATCTGTTTCATTTTTTCTTTCATTGTGAACGTTTGATACATGTCAAAACTCCCGATCTAAATCAATAATAGTATTCCTGCTTTAGAGACTGAGTCTCCATTAATATGAGAATTTGGTTGAAAAAGTTTCGAGTACATTTTATAGCTGCTGTTGTACTGAAATGTCCTGGAAATGGATTTTCAAGGACATTTTTATTCTCTAAAAACGTGAAATGTCCTCGAAATCCGTTTTCAAGTACATTTTGAAGCTGCTACAATAACGAAATGTCCTTGATATAAATTATTTGATACTCTCTCCAGGAATTGCAAATTGTCGCAAAACAAAGTCTATTGGAATCATTTTGCGCTCTGAAGCAAGGCAAAATGTAGCCATTAAGCTGTATTGGAACCATTTCGCGCACTCCTGCTAGACAAAATGTGCCCAATAAGCTGTATTGGAACCATTTCACGCTTTATAGCAGTGCAAAATGTCTCCAATGTATTGCTGGTTGGCTAATTAAGTGTGTACTAATATCCTCAAGAAGTGCTGATTAGTTTCGAAACATTTGTTCTCTTAAAAATCTAAGGTTACACTGCCCGTAATAGTGAGGTTTCAGAGCACCTAAAATAGCCTTCACGCAACCAGTTGTGGTGTTGCTCTAGTGATTGATTCACTCAACTCTATTTTGCCATTTCAATAATTTCTTTAAGCTCGTTTGTGAAACCCTTTACTGCTTTTCCGCCATACACTGTAACTGGGACACCAAGGTAGCCGAATTTTTCAACTTCCTCTTTGAAGGCAGGGTTTACTGAAATGTCTCTCACTTCGAATGGAATTCCCTCTTCACCAAGTACTTTTTTTACCATTGTGCACTCAATGCAGTCATTTGTTGTATAGATAATGATTTTGTCTTCCACTTTACTTTCCTCCAAGCCTTTTAAAAAGATAATAATGAGTAATTCCTTCTTCAGGGAAGTTTTCGAGTTCACCATAGATCTCGTAGCCCTGCTTTGTATAAAAATCAGGCGCTTGGAAACTGAAGGTATCAAGCTTTACAAGAGTGCATTCTTTCTCATTTGCATACTTTTCGGCAAATGCGAGGATTTCACTCCCCTTTCCCATGCCTCTTAACTTTTCGTCCAGCCAAAAGATGTCAACGCATAAACACTTTAGCTTGATTGAGCCGGTCAGTCCGCCTATTATTGCTTCATTTTGATCCCGAAGGAAGATATGTACGTCTTCAGATGGAGAGGTGTAGGCTTCCGATATATATTCTTTTTTATATTGGACGAGACTTTCCCTGATAAAGAGCGCTCCTTCATGATTGGCTTCAACGCTAAGTTTGTAATTGCCGCCCATTTACAAACCCCCTTTTTATATAAAAATATGGATAACCGCGAAGCTTAAGAAGATAAAAGCCATCGTGTAATGATATTTTCTCCGCTTGCCGGTCGCTTTTTTATGCCGCCGATATCCACTGTACAACAGGAGAGGCAGAATTGCCATTGCGGTGATTCCGGAAAGAATTTTAATCTGGATGATGTTCTCCCATTGGGCATATCCCATGATTAATCCATGGGCAAAAATTAAAATTGTCGCTGTAATAGCAAAAGGGATGTGGTATTTCATCATCTTTTTTGAAATCCTCGCCAGTGTCACCTTCACATCCCTTACCCGGCTTTTCCTAATCATGAGAAAAACAAAATACATGTTGGTATTGACCAAAAACAAAATAAACGCAGCCTGTGCAGCCACTTTTCCGAGCAGAATTCCACTCGAATCATAACCCCGATAAAAAGAAACTAATAAAATAATCGCAACGATAAGTGCATTCGTTAAAAACCAGCGGATCAACATAGGTAAGACCACTTCCCTGATGTCAAGTAATTTATTTCAATATTCATAAAATTAAAACTTCTCGAAAACGTTTCCACTATAGTATACTTGCAAAAATAAATTTTCCAGTCGTCCATTCAGATTGTTTAAAAGTTGAATATATATTTAACAATACTAACAGAGAAAACGTGCAAATGGGGGAAAATGAGATGATTTGTTTCTGCGAGGAATTGGATAGAGAGAAGTATGGGATAACGGACAAAATTGTCATTCTGGAGGGCAAGGAAACGATTCTTAATGTGTACGGATTGAAAAGCGGCCATTACCTTGAACTTGCTGGCATCGACACAAGGCTTTTAACAATGTTTTATAAGTCGCTGATACCTGGCGTTGATTGGTTCATTGTTGTGTATGATTATAAGCAATTTTGCTCTGATGCCGAAATGAAGGAAGCAATTATATGGCATGAACTTGGCCATATCGAGCACCCGGTTGAAAAAAACCAACACAATGTCGAATCTGAAATACGCTGCGACGAACTTGCCATTAAGCGAGGGTATAAGGAAGGAATTAAAAAAGTTCTCGACCTGACCCACTCAATGGCACGAACATTAAATAATCAGCTGCTAGCCGACATGACAACCCAACGACTGATGAGGATGTCGGGCTGAAGGTTAACAATAACTTAGTTATGTTAACAACTTTAACCCGGATTTTCTTTAATCTCCAGAATCCTGATTCTAAAATTTTTCGTAACCATCACTAACTAATTGAAAAACATGCCTATCTTCCGTTTCATCTGGTCTCTGTTCTCTGCGAATTGCCGGTGACGGTGTCCATTGCTGCCGGAAGGATGCGGAAAACCATGCAGCAAATGTTCAGTGTCAAGGAATCCCTTCTTCCCAAGTTCTACAAGTACTTTTTGGACATTAACACCAAGAGGAATTATCAATGGTGAGCGAAGTACACGGTGATCCTTGGCGAAATACGTACTCACATGCCTCTGCAGCAAATCTGTTTTCCAAATGTCCGGCCGGGAGCCATTATAATTTTTCCCGTTGAAAAAAACGGCATGAGGAAGAACAGATGCCGTATGGACCAGGTGGTTTGCTTCACCAAATAAATCCATTGAGGTGTTCATGCCAAGCCAGTCTGCAAGCCCCAATTCATCGAGCATAGCCACCAAATTCCGGCGCATCGGGCCCTCAAAGCTCGCGCGCTTTTTTACTTCGTGGAGAATCGCCTCATCCGCCCACCCTTCATTCCCCAATTCCCAAACCGTCTGAAACGCTATCTGCATTTGATGCATGCCTGGTGTAATGCCGGCAATCAGGATCTTTGCTTCGGAATTAATGTAGTCAAATGGCGTATAATAAATTTCCAGCTTCCGAGCATCATCGTTGTCTAGCTGGAATTCTGGTTTCCTAAGATTTTCTGGTACTAAAGGGGCTTGCAAGGAAAGAATCCTCTTTTTATATGTAGAAAACATTGAGCTGCCGACTATACCCATTGCAATCCCCTTTCAGAACGCTAGCTAACGCAACCTGTGTCTTTTTTTCAAAAAAAAGCTTTAAAGCCCCGAAGCAGTCCAGCTTTCCTGCTGCTTGCGGATTGTTACAATTTGGCCGATATGGTATGCAGTATGAAGAAGGTATCCAGCAATAAGCTTCGTCCAGTCTTCTTCATTAAGTTTACCGGGGTTTTCATTCATCGCATTACGCCAGCCTTCAATTGCCCGTTCAAGGCGTTCGACTTCCTTCTTCCAATTCTCTTCGGTTTTTTCCTGTTCTAGTACATCGAAAGTACGCGCATTTTCAAGCTCGACAATCTCTCCGACTGAACCGGGCTTATATTTTTCCAAAAAGAATTCGCTCCAATACGCAAGGTGGCGAACGTTGCCCCAGATCGAGTTGGAACTTTCATTCGCTTGCCATATCGCCTGTTCGAACGTGACACCATTTAGCGCATCTTTGAGTCCTGTAAACCATCCCGATGCATCATAAACCGCGGCCAGCTGCTCAAGGAATATATCTTTTCCAATTGTTTGCACTTCGTTCATTGAATTGCTCCCCCTTTGCCAAGTTGAATTTATTTTAACATCATGAATTTAGGCTCGGCAAACCTGGAAACGAATAACCCGCATGACATATTTCGCATACTACATATGTATCCCAATAAAAGGAGTTGTACCGTTTGAAAAAGTTTCTTTCAGTCTTTCTTCTTCTAATGCTGGCTATCACAGCTATCGCCCCTCAAGGGACTTATGCGAAAAAGGACGGCCGGAATCCTGTTGTGACAGTTAAAAGCTCCTCCGAGCAATTCAAAATGAATTATCGAACTCTTTGGACTGACCATGTGTTTTGGACAAGGGATCTTGTCAAAAGCTCAGTTGCAGGTCTTGATGACACAGGTCCAGTTCTAGCACGACTTTTGAAAAACCAGGAAGACCTTGGCAATGCCATCAAGCCAGTTTACGGTGAAGCAGCTGGGAACACCCTCACAAATCTGCTCAAGGAGCATATTACGATTGCGGTTAAAGTCGTCGGGGCAGCCAAAGCCGGAAATACGGAGGCGCTAAACAAGGCAAATGCCGACTGGTTCCGCAATGCTGACCAAATAACTGATTTTCTTTCAAAGGCGAACCCGAATTTGAACAAAGCCCAGTTCAAGGAAATGTTCTATACACATTTAAGGCTCTTGACGGACATGGTAGCCGCCCGCATCCAAAAGAATTGGGATGCAGATATCCTGGCCACTGACCGGGGAAACCGCCATATCCTGATGATGGCCGACGCTATTTCAGGTGCGATTATTAAGCAGTTCCCGGCAACGTTTAGCTAGGTGACTACTTACTGGACTCGCCCGGGTATCCTTATGAGACTCATATGAGCCGATTTGCTTCGGATATGAGCCTCATATGAGCCAATTTTGCCCCGATATGAGCATTTAGACATTTACTGGAAAAAACTTAAGTTTAACCAATCAAAAAAAAGAGGCTGAAACGAATTCGTTTCAACCTCTCTTCATTATCGAATATTATTCTTCATCCATAAATGGATAAGCTACTTCTGTAGTTGGAGCAAAGTTTTCTTTGATAACGCGAGGGCTGGTCCAACGAATCATGTTGAATACAGAACCTGCTTTATCGTTTGTTCCTGATCCACGGGAACCGCCGAATGGCTGCTGGTTGATCATAGCGCCAGTTGGCTTGTCATTGATGTAGAAGTTACCTGCTGCTCCGGACAAGCGGCGTTCCAGATGCATGATTGCCTGGCGATCTTGTGCAAAGATAGCACCAGTTAATGCATACATGGAAGCTGTATCCACTGCATCCAATGTTTCTTCCAGTTTGTCATTCTCATAAACGTAAATGGTGAGGACTGGTCCGAAAATCTCTTCACACAACGTTTTGAAGTTTGGATTCTTCGTCAGAATGATGGTCGGCTGGATGAAATATCCTTTAGAATCATCATACGTACCGCCAGCAAGTATTTCTGCGTCTTCAGAAGCTTTTGCAGCTTCAATGTAGCTGACAATTGAATCAAATGCAGGCTTGTCGATGACAGCTCCCATGAAGTTCCTGAAGTCGCGGACATCGCCGACTTTAATTTTCGCAACTTCTTCCAACATGCCAGCTTTTACTTCTTCCCACATGCTTGCAGGAATGTAAGCACGGGAAGCTGCTGAACATTTTTGTCCCTGGTATTCAAATGCACCGCGGACAAGGTTGGCTACAACTTTATCAGCTTGCGCACTTTCGTGTGCAAAGACAAAGTCTTTACCGCCTGTTTCCCCAATTAGGCGAGGATACGAGTGGTATCTATGGATGTTTTCGCCAACTGTTTTCCAAATTGTCTGGAACGTGCTTGTTGATCCAGTAAAGTGGAATCCGGACATACGAGGATCCGTCAGTACCACTTCTGATACCTGTGAACCACGTGATGGAACGAAATTGATAACACCTTTTGGCAATCCTGCTTCTTCAAGGATTCGCATAAAGTAGTAGTTTGCAAGGATCGAAGTTGATGCTGGCTTCCAAACAACCACGTTACCCATCATCGCAGGTGCTGCAGGCAGGTTCCCGCCAATTGCTGTGAAGTTGAATGGAGAAATCGCCAATACGAAGCCATCCAATGGACGGTAATCTGTACGATTCCAAATATTCTTCATGCTTGCAGGCTGGATTTGATAGATTTGATTTGCGTAATCGACACCAAAACGCAAGAAGTCTATCAATTCCTGTGCAGAATCGATTTCTGCCTGGTAAGCTGTTTTGGACTGGCCAAGCATAGTTGCAGCATTCATGACATCACGGTATGGACCAGAGATTAGGTCGGCTGCTTTAAGGAAAATAGCTGCACGGTGTTCCCATGCCATATTTGCCCATTCTTCTTTCGCAGCCATTGCTGCTTCAATTGCATCACGCAGTTCTTTTTCCCCGGCCTGGGAGTAGTTGGCAAGAACATGCTGATGGTCATGCGGCATAACAACTTGCTTGATTGTATCTGTCTTTACATCCTGGCCATTTATAATGACAGGGATCTCAACTTTGGTTTCAGATTGTCGTTTTAATTCAGCTTTTAAGGTTTCCCGTTCTTTTGTACCTGGTGCATATGTGTTGCCAGGCTCATTTGTAGGTGTCGGGATTTTAAAAATTCCATTACTCATTCGTACCCATCCCCTTCTGCAATAAAATTATATAGGTATAACTACTCATACCGACAAATTATAACATACTTTAACGAATCTTGCCTTCTTTGTCTCTCCAAAAGTGCTTTACCTTTAAAGCACCCATTTTTGGATTGCTTTTGCAACTCCATCTTCTGTGTTTGGTGCGGTGACCCAGTCTGCTGCCTCCTTGACTACGTCCTGGGCATTGCCCATCGCGATGCCAAGCCCTGCTTCTTTTATCATAAGTATGTCATTCAGGCTGTCACCGACTGCCATCACGTTTTCCATTTTGATCGAAAGCAGATCGCACACCTGATTCAACGCTGCGGCCTTATTGATCCCGACAGAATTAACCTCGATATTGGTCGGGCTTGAGTTGCTGACTTCGAGCTCGCCTTTTTCCTTGAGCAACGCTAAAATTGCCGCCCTAATTTCATCGTTTGGTATATCAAAACCAAACTTCAACCATTCACGCTGATCGAAGTCGTCCGGCATCTTCTCTCTGAAAACCCCGTTTGTGCTGATTGCCCAGAACTTAGTTTTATGTTCAGTAGATAGATCGTGCATCCACTTCATTAATGGAATGCTGACAGGGTTTCGGGCAACGAGCTCTCCATCCGGCCCCCAAACTTCTGCACCATTTACGGTCACCAGGTATGAGGATAATTGCAGGGATACTGCATATTCCTTGCAAGTCGCCAGGCTCCGCCCTGTACTAAGGACAACCTTTACACCTTTAGCCTCCGCCTGCCTAATAGCTTCACGATTTGCCTCCGAAACTTTGTGCACTTCATTCAGCAATGTTCCATCCATATCCAATGCAATCAGTTTAATGTCTAGCTGGTCTTTATTCATGCTTCACACTCCATGGCTTGTTTAGTTTCTCTTCTATAAATACTAGCATGATAAAAGAAGTATTTAAAACAAGAGGCCTCTCAATCGTTTTGGACTTGAAAAAACTAAAAGCAACAGGACTCTTTTACGGTCCTGTTGCTTAATGGTTTTCATTTAACTTTTAAGCTATGTTAAACACGTTGTTGATTTCCACTCCACAAAGGAAAGCTTCTGGGAATAAACATCGCAGGGACAGGCGCCCTTTGCCTGTCACGAGGCGCTTCGCTTTCCACGGGCGGCCTGGGAGCCTGTCTAGCTGCGGCTCCTAGCTCCTCGAGGTCGCTTCGGTCCTTCAGCGCTTGTCGGAGCTGGGCAGTCGCCTTCGCTTTCATTTCTCCTCAGCGCGAGCGCCTGTGGGGTCTCCCACTGACCTTTTCTCCCGTAGGACGTTGGGTAATCTTCCCAGAAAAAGCACCGCAGGAGAAAATGCGGTCTTTGCATTTTCGAACGAGTCTTCGCGCCTTCCGCTCCAACCAACAATGCTAATAAATCAAAAATATCCACTAACAGCTAACTTTTAAGGGGTTGTAGCGCTATTTTCAGCTGGCTCGTTTTCTTTTTGCCGCTTTTCTTTAAGCTCAAAATACGCATCGAGCACTTTTTTTCCAATCGTGCTATTATAACCGGGACCGCGGCTTCCTGAATAAGCCCATGGCACAACGACCGCCATTGCCACTTCCGGTTTATCAGCCGGAGCATAGCTGACCAGGCTGAGATTCATAACCGCAGGAGGGATTTTCCCGAAGTTTTTCCGCTCAAAGCCATCATAAAAAGATTCAGCAGTTCCGGTTTTTCCAGCTGGATTGTATGCTGCTTTGGAGAATGTTCGAGTTGCTGTTCCTTCAGAACCATGCATGACGCGCCAGAACCCTTTATGGATTTGATCAATCCAAACCTGACTGCCATCGAGTTTGTTCAAGACCTTCGGCTGAAACTCCTTGATCAAGGGGCCGAGTTCCTTATTATCCAATTCCGGCTCGCGTATCTCTTTTAAAATATGGAGTTGAACCCTTTTTCCTCCATTGGCAATTGTGGAAACATATTGCGCCAGCTGCATCGGGGTATACGTATCATACTGGCCAATCGCCAAGTCTAGCAGCTTGCCCCCTTCTAATGGACCCGGGAATCCCGCCGACTCTCCAGGAAGGTCAATGCCTGTTCTGGTTCCTAGCCCCAACTGGCCGAATGATGATCTCATTTTATTAAAACCATCCAAATTTATACTTAAAGGCTGATTGGGTTTATAAAATGCTCCTCCAATTTTTATCGCAATGTGAAACATATAGACGTTTGAGGAAAGCTCAAGGGCCCTAATATCATTAGTTGTGCCAATCCCAGCTTTCCATGAAGATTTTTCATCTGTATCTTTAATCAGTAAGGGGGCGTCATAAAATGTAGAACCGGGTACTATCACACCTTCTTTAAATCCTGTATATATGGTTGCTCCTTTTACAGCAGAACCGACATTATAGGATGTGGTAAAGGTACCTAAGGCATAATCGCCCATTTCATACTTTCCCGTTTCCTTATCTCTCTCAATCTTTTTCCCGGCCATGGTCAGGATCTCGCCGGTATGTGGATTGGTAAGGACAACAAATGCCCTATCAAGAAGAGGTGAACTGCCGCTTCTTTTTCCAGCCCATAGTTCGTCTTCAATTATTTTCTCAACAGCTCTCTGCAGGTCCATGTCAATGGTTAGGACAATGTCCTTTCCCCGTTTTCCCTCTGACACAAGCTTCGTCTCAATAATTGTCCCTTTCTTATCTGTTTCGTTTTTGACTTGGGCCTTCTGGCCTCGGAGAATATCCTCATATTGCTGTTCGATATAGCTTGTACCAACTCTGTCGTTCCTGCTGTATCCCCTCGACATATAGTAGTCGAGCCTTTGTTTCGGAAGCCCCTTTTCATCATCAGATACATTACCGAGAATCGATCTGAGGGTGTCCCCGAATACATGCTTCCGTTTCCAATCAGTCGTCGTATCTACTCCGGGAAGATCTTCAAGGTTCTCACTTACCGCAGCGAACTCCTTATCGGTTACGATTTCAGCATCTTTATCATCTTCAGGGCTTTTCTGATTTCTGCCGCTTTTAACGATTTGAGGCGACTGCGCATAGCCTGCTTTAAACTTCCTGTAAATAGCGAGCACTTCCATTTCAGTTCTGTCGCTCGTGATGCTTTCAAGTTCGGCTTTTGTCACCCGTTCTACTTGAAGCCGGTAAATATCCTTGTCTTTCAATTTCTTTTCATCATATAAATCCCATTCTTTTATGGTTATTTTAGCTTTTGCCTCTTTCTCGTTATTCAAAAGCCAGTAATCTATTAATTCCCACTCGGGTATTTTCCCCGGCTTTTTATCAATCAGTTTTGCCAGTTTCCTGGCAGTTTCAAGCATTTCTTCTGGTTTGGTGTTCTGGTATTTCGTATAAATAATTGCATTTAAAGGAGTATTATCCACGATAATATTTTTGTTCCGGTCATACATCTTCCCCCTGGGAACAGGATATTTTACAGTAACATCCTCAGTCCGTTCTACTTCTCTCTTAAAATCATTGCCATACACAATTTGGACGATGCCTAGCCGAACAATCAACATGGAAAACAATACAAATACACCTAGGAACAGCAGGTTCAACCTGAGAGGTACATATCGCTTTTTCTTTTTCTTTTGCTTCAAATTCTTCACATCCTAGCATCTATATATTTCCATTTTATCGGCAATAGGTTACTTTTACCATAACAATCTGCTGGAATTTGTAGAATTGTTAGTTATTTGTGTAAAAAAACAAGGGAACCCGCCGCTGGCTCCCTTGTTTCTTTGTTTATAATTATTCCTAACGTGAAATACCACGGTTAACCGTTGGTAATAAGAATCCTCTATCCTCCCACGCCACTAACCTAAAGTTCTGTTCTGATTGCCCATAGCTCAGGGAAAAATCGCTGGTCGAGCACTTTTTTCAGGTAGCCTACTCCAGATGAGCCGCCGGTCCCCTTCTTGAAGCCTATGATTCTTTCAACCGTCTTCATATGGCGGAAGCGCCATTGCTGGAGCCAGTCTTCGATATCAACCAGCTTTTCGGCGAGCTCGTACAGTTCCCAATAGACTTTCGGGTTTTTGTAGACTATCATCCAAGCAGCTTTGACAGACTCGTTCTCCTTGTACGCCTTTGTAAAATCCCGTTGCAGAACCTCTTCATCCACTGGAATCCCGGCCCTATGAAGCGCATCGATTGCCACATCATAGAGTCCGGGAGCTTCGTACGCTTTTTGGAGCACCTCCAATAACTCGGAATCCTTTTGATAGATTTTGAGGATGTGAGGTGTTTTGTAACCAAGCGCGAATTCAAGCATTCTGTATTGAAATGATTGAAAGCCTGAAGCCTGGCCAAGGGAATCGCGGAACTCCGTATATTCAGAAGGCGTCAGTGTCGAAAGGACATCCCAGGCCTGAATAATTTGTGATTGGGTCTTTGAGACACGGGCCAGGTTTTTTTGAGCAGAAGCCAGGTCGCCTTTTTTTATAGAAACAATTGCCGCTTGAACTTCATGGAGAATCAGTTTCATCCATAGCTCGGTCACCTGGTGGATGATAATAAATAACATTTCATCATGATGGCCGGTCAAGCGACTTTGTGCTGACAGAATTTTATCCAGCTGCAAGTATTCACCGTAGGTCATATTATTCGAAAAATCGGTATGGATGGTTGATTCAGATTTGGTTGCATTGATTTCTTCGTTGCTCATGCAGATCCCCCTTCCAGTCTTCTAAGCACTGCACGGACTGGGCTTCCGTCAGCATCTTTTAGCGGAAGCGGCAGTGCAATCAGCTCATACTCACCATCTTCCACCCTATCAAGCATGATGTTTTCCAAAATATGAATCCGATGCTGATGAAAGGCATGGTGCGTTTCCATGTCCTTGCTGTCGAGCGGGTCAACGGACGGGACATCGACGCCGATTAAGATAACGCCCTTTTCACCAAGATAAGCCGCAATGTCTGCTTCAATGACCGGAATCTTTTCAGGAAATAGCTGCGGGTTATTCGGGATGGATGTTTTCAATAACAGCCGCTTCACTCCGTCCAGGTTGAAACTACTTAGAGCATTTCTATCAATCCTGGAAAAAGAAGAAACATCTATCACCCGGGCAGCCCCAATAAACACCTCAATATCAAGGTCGATGATTTTGGCGCCACTATTATCAAAATGAAACGGCGCGTCAACATGGGTTCCTGTGTGAAGGCTTGTGGTGATACGGCCGATGTTGACGGAGCCCGTTTGTTCCTTTGTAAAAGCAGTTTCATAGCTAAATGGCGTGTCACCTGGCCAATGGCCAATTGTATCATCTAGTGGTTGTGAAATATCGATCCATTTTTTCATGCCACAACTCCGCGTTTGTTTTCGAACTGCTTGTATTTTTCATCGACCATAATTGCTTTTAGAATTTGGACGGTATTCCAGACGTCCTCGAATGTATTGTAGAGGGCTGCCGGTGCAAGCCGGATTCCATTCGGCGAGCGAAAATCCGGGATGACTCCATCCGCCTTCAGTGCCTTGCAAATCCTCGCTGCTTCCGGATGCTCCAGAAAGATATGCCCTCCGCGTGTTTTAAAATCCAGAGGATTTCGTATAATCAATCCATGGTTTTTCAATTCACTTTCTATCAAGCGCATAAGATATTCTGTCAATCCCAGTGATTTTTTTCGAATTTCTGCCATGCCAGCCTCTTTGAACATTTCAAGAGAACCGATTAGTGGAGCCATGCTGAGAATGTTTGGTGTGCCAATCTGAAATGCTCCAGCATCATCCGCTGGAGTCAGCGCGTGTTCCATATCGAATTGCTTTTCCTTGTTGGAGCTGAACCAGCCGGCAAGACCTGGCACTGTTCCGAAATGGCGGTTGTTTACGTATAGGCCGCCAGAGGCTCCCGGTCCTCCGTTTAAATGTTTGTATGTGCACCAAAACGCGAAGTCGACATCCCAACTGCTAAGCTCATGAGGAATTGCCCCAATCGAATGGCAAAGGTCGAAACCGATCGGGATACCACGTTTGTGCGCTTCTTTTGTTAAAAGCTCGATATCAAGGACTTGACCGCTCCGGTACAATACACCAGGCAGAACAATCAAGGCAATATCCTCCGACATGGCACCGATGATGTCTTCCTCTCGCAGTGTTTGGCCGTCACGGCTTTTCACTCGAATTAGATGCTCATCCGGGTCAAAACCTTTTAATTGAAGCTGGCTTTGCAGGGCATAAATATCGCTGGGAAAATTGAGTTCGTCCGCGAGAATCTTTGTTCTTTTTCCGGAAGGTTTGTAAAATGTTGCAGCAAGCTGGTGAAGGTTCGCCGTGGTAGTCCCAGTTACAATCACTTCCTCGGCAGCTGCTCCAACAAGCGGAGCCATCTTTGCCCCGAGAGTTTCGGCGAGGTAAAACCAGGGATTTTCCCCGGAAGTCCAGCCGTCAATTCCAAGCGTTTTCCACGATTCCATAAGTTGAAGCAGGGACGCCTCTGCCCTTTTCGAAAGAAGCCCCAGAGAATTGCCATCCACGTAAATCATCCCTTTGTTTATATAAAATTCATCCCTGAACCTTGCAAGCGGGTCCTGCCGGTCAAGTTCTTTTGCAAATTCATATGTAATGTCCACAAAAACCAACCTTTCAGAAAATTTAATCCATTTAATAAAATTATAGGGGTTTGCTTATCATGCCGTCAAAAATTTCAAGAATAGAGGATTTTCACATTGCAAGAGAGAATACTATTTTCTATGACTGGAAAGGGGTTGTATAAATGAAACAGCATATTACGCCATATCTTAGTTTTAACGGAAATGCCCGCTCTGCTCTGGAAAAATATCAGGATGTTTTCGGGGGCGAACTTGAGGGTCTGCAAACGTACGGGGAGGCTGATTATCCAACACCGCCTGGAGCCAATGACCTTCTCATTCATGGCCGGTTCCGCAAAGGTGACCTGACCATCATGGTCTCAGATGCAGCTGCAGGACATGAAGTTACAATAGGAAGCAATGTTTCACTTGTTCTGGAATTTGAAAGTGAGGAAGAAATCAGAAATGCCTATGAAAAGCTTTCTGATAACGGCACAGTTTACATGGAACTGCAAAAAACATTCTGGGGAGCGACCTACGCCAAGGTCCGCGATGAATTCGGAATTACTTGGGAGCTGAACTTCCAGGAATAGATTTTATCGGAAGTCCGGCTGGTGCCGGGCTTTTTGATTTTGTTGATCGAAATCAGCTCTATTGTGCCGTTGGTTGGCAAACGCTAGCCTATTATGTGCACTTTTTTAATCTCTATGGGCACTTTCTCGATTTCTATGGGCACTTTCTTTATTTCTATGGGCACTTTTTCGATTCCTATGGGCACTTATCTATTTCATGTATTCTGGTTTTATTTTTATGTAATTCATTTTTAGCGACTCCGCTACTAGTACTATTTACAGCTTACTACCGTCCAGGAAAAATAAGGCCCCCTTCTAAGAAGGGAGCCCCATTATCAGCCAGTATTCCTAAGTCCTGCAGCAATGCCGCTGATAGTCAATAGAATCTCATTCATCAACTCATCATCATTATGATCCTTCGCTCTCAATAGCTTAATCAGCTCTACCTGGAGGAAGTTAAGCGGGTCGATATAAGGATTACGTCTGCGTACAGATGCCTTGATGTTCGGTGAGTGATCAAGCAGTTCCGAATCTCCGGAAATTTGAAGCAGAATTCTTCGGGTCCGCTTGTATTCGTCTTTAATATTCCTGAAAATCCGATCCCCTGCTTCCTTATCATCGACGAGGGCGGCATATTCCCTTGCTGTCGTGATATCGGCCTTTGTCAGGGCCATTTGCAGATTGTCGATAGTCGAACGGAAGAATGGCCACTTTTCGTACATTTCCTGAAGCAGTGCCATATTCTCCTCGCCTGCCTCGGCAAAGCTTTCAAGGCCGGTCCCTGCCGCATACCATCCAGGAAGCAGCTGCCTGCTTTGAGTCCAGGCGAATACCCAGGGAATCGCACGAAGATTTTCGAATTTCTGGGAATTCTTCCTTGCCATCGGACGCGAACCAATATTCAGTTCACCTATCTCATTCAACGGCGTTGCCTGGTTAAAATAAGTCAGGAAGTCTTGATCCTCGAATACCAGTGATTGGTACTTAGCGAGTGACGCCGCGGAAATTTCCTCGATTGCCACAACAAAACGCGGGTCCCGGAAATCCTGTTCAGACTCTTTTGATACATGAGTCGCCACCTGCAGCATTGTTGAAGTTGCCTGTTCAAGGCTTCGGTAGGCGATATCCTCAAGGAGATAGCGGGATGAAAGAACTTCACCCTGCTCTGTAATTTTAATGCCATCACCAAACGTTTCCGCCGGCTGCGACAAGAGGCTCCGATTCAATGGACCGCCGCCGCGCCCTAGCGAACCGCCGCGGCCGTGGAAGAACTTAAGACCGACATTGTATTTCTTCGCCATCTCATGAATTTCCAACTGTGCTTTGTACAGCTTCCAGTTCGCCGTCATGGTGCCGCCGTCCTTGCTTCCGTCCGAGTAACCAAGCATAATTTCCTGGCGGTCGCCAAGCTTTCTTAAATGCTCTCGATATAAAGGTATGTTGAAAAGAGTTTCCATGATTTTCGGTCCGGCTGTCAGGTCATCAATTGTTTCAAGAAGCGGTGCTACATTCAAATCCGATTCAACCGACCCATCTACATGGAGCCTGTAAATGCCCGCTTCTTTTGCTAAAAGCAGTACTTCAAGCAGGTCGCTGACAGACTCTGTCATACTAATTAAATAAACCGAAATCGACTGTCTGCCGAACTCCTGATGAGCTTCACGGATTAGCTGGAAAACACGGATCATTTCCTGTGTTTCAGGTGAATAATCCTCATGCAGAAGGAGCACCGGCCTTGGGTCCTGAAGCAAATTCAAAAGGATTTCCTGCTTTTTCTCCTCTGGCAGGCTCCGATAATCCTCGGCAATCCGGACCTTGCGCAAAATCTCAGTTATTGCGGCCTCATGTTCGCCGCTATGATTGCGGATGTCGAGAGTCGCAAGATGAAATCCAAACAGATTTACCTGGCGGATTAATTTTTCAAGCATCTTTAGCTCGCGGTTTGCCGGATGGTGGGTATATACACTGCGGCGGACGATTTCGAGATCTTCGAGAAGTTCCTCGGGTCCATTGTACCCAACCTCACTTTGCCCTACCTGCTTTACTCGCTCAATCATAACAGCGAATTTGCGGCGGTATTGTTCCTCTTCCACAGTCCATCGCTTTTCTTCCGGCAAAAATAACTGCTCGTCCCGCTTTACTGACTCAATCAATTCATCACTGATCTCTGCTCTTGATGTAGCATGACTAAACCGTCTCATCAGTTCCACTAGTACATTCCGATACTTTTTCAAAACAAGCTTGCGCTGGCGTATCAAGGTTTCCCATGTCACTTCCGCAGTTACATGAGGATTGCCATCCCGGTCGCCGCCAATCCATGACCCAAACCTAAGGAATGTCGGCACCTTCCACTTTTCACCAGGATAATAGTGGACAAGGCACTCCTCGACCTCCTGATGAATATCAGGCAGTACATCAAAGAGGGTTTGATCGAAGTAATAAAGGCCATTCCGCACTTCATCGATGACCGTCGGTTTTCTGTCACGCAGTTCATCTGTCTGCCAAAGAGCTGCTACTTCATTAAAAAGGCTCTCTTCGATTTTCGTACGTTCTTTTCTTGATAAAAGAGGATTATCGAGACTTTTTAATAAATCAGCAATCCGCTTCTGAATCTCTAGGACAGAACGCTTCGTCGCTTCAGTGGGATGCGCTGTGATGACCAGTTCAAGCGACAATTCAGCAAGCACATTACGGATGATTTCGGGATCAATCTCATTTTCCTTTAAAGAAAGGATTGCCCGGTCAATTGAACCCGGCTGCTTATCAGCATCCTCATTTAACTGATATTCCCGCCGCCTGCGAATTCGGTGGTTTTGCTCTGCGGCATTGATTAAATGGAAGTAGGTCGCAAATGCCCGTATCACTTGTCTCCTAAGGTTTGGATCAAGGTTTGCGATTTCCTGCTTAAGTTCATCGTAAATGCTTTTATTAAAATCTTCACGGAGGTCCTTGCACATCAGCCTGAGTTTTTCGACCGTTTGAAAAAGTGCCTCTCCTCCATTGAATGTAAGGATTTCCCCCAGGATATTACCTAGCATTTTCACATCCCGCCTAAGCGGAAACATGCTGTCATTCGTTGCCATTGACTCACCTTCCCAACACATTTCTATAAATTTTCTTATTACTATAACACGAAACCTTCCCGTCTGTATATTTTCGTATTTTATAATAAATTTACCATTCGGAATATTGCGCTTACTAAGAGCCGCTGGAAATTGTCTTTTTATCCTAACCAAAAATTGCTCCGTTTAGTGGAAATGTTGTACATTAAGTTCGAAACCCAAACTATTTTCTGGAGGAAAAAATGATGCAGTATCGCAGATTAGGGAAAACCGGTTTAAAGGTTAGCGAAATCTCGCTCGGCAGCTGGCTCACCTACGGAGGCTATGTTGAGGGCCAAAAGGCCGAGGCCTCGATTGATAAAGCCTACGAGCTTGGCATTAATTTCTTTGACACAGCCAATGTATACATAAAAGGTGAAGCTGAAATCGTCGTCGGAAAGGCGCTCAGTAAATACCCGCGTGAATCTTATGTGCTTGCCACAAAGGTTTTCGGCAAAATGGGCGAAGGACCAAACGACAAAGGCCTCTCCCGCAAGCATATTACCGAACAAGCAAATGCAAGCCTGAAGCGGCTCGGAACCGACTATGTTGATCTCTATTACTGCCACCGCTACGACCCTGAAACACCGCTTGAGGAAACGTTGCGCGCGCTCGATGACCTCGTGCGCCAGGGAAAAGTTCTCTATATCGGCGTTAGTGAATGGACAGCCGAGCAAATCACTGACGCCGTACACCTTGCCGATAAAAAGCTTCTTGACAGAATCGTTGTCAACCAGCCGCGATACAGTATGCTTCAGCGCTATATCGAAGAAAGCATCCTGCCCGTAAGCGAAAAACACGGCATTGGCCAGGTAGTCTTCTCCCCGCTTGCTCAGGGTGTCCTGACCGGCAAATACCAGCACGGACAAGTTGCACCTCCGGGCAGCCGCGCTTCCGTAGAGGGATACGAGTCTCTGTTCGGCCTATTAACTTCCGAAAACCTAAACAAAGTCAATCAGCTAAAGTCGGTCGCGAACGATCAAGATTTAACACTGTCCCAACTCGCCCTAGCCTGGGTTTTGCGCCAGCCTGGAGTATCAAGCGCACTTATTGGAGCAAGCCGCCCCGAGCAAGTCGAAGAAAACGTCAAAGCCAGCGGTGTCAAGCTGGATTCAGAAACAGTAGCGAGAATTGAAGACATATTACGCTAATGCTTTTTTTGAAAAATTGGCTGTTGCCCTCGAGAAAGTAGCTCATGCCTACAACCAAGGTTTAATTTCCACCCATTTAACAAAAGATAACCTAAAGGCTATTGATGAAGCCTTCGTTTCACAAAATCCTGCACCCGAGGTGAATCGAATGAGCTACAGGAACATGCTAGACCCACGTTCAGGGCTTTTTCACCACGCAAATGCACGCCGGAAGCACACCAAATCGCAGCTTAACGGAGAAACGCGCATGTCTCAAACAGAGATTATCCTAAGGAGCAACGCTAAAGCGCACCGCTGGTAATCACTGGGCAGGTGAAACGAAAGGAGCGGCATCCTTCAAGGGGTGCCGCTTCTTTTTAACGTTTTATATATTTTGATAACCCCCGTAATAATTGTAAATACTTCCGATATAAGTAGTAATAGTCGAGGCTGCATCCAATACCTGAATGGTTCCTCATCCCCTCCTGTATAAGGTTTAATCTCCAAAAAACCAAGTGTCATTAACGCACTTTCTATCCACACTTTTGTGTTTTTTCGCTCGTTTTGGTATCCTTCTGCTATACGACTTTAGTGAATGAAGGTAGATTTTTTATGATAAAAGAAAAATTGATTGCCCTTTGGGATTGGATAAAGCGGTTCTGGAAAAGGAAGCATTTAACACAGATTCTTCTCCTTATTGGACTCATAACAATATTACTAACTATTTTGTTTTTCGCTTTCCTGGCCAGCCGCGCGAATGTTGAATCGCTTAAGGAAGGTTTGAGCCAGTCGACCGTCATTTACGACGGAAATGGAAAGAAAGCGGCGCAAATTACCGCAAACCGCGTTGGGGGTACTAAAATTGAGGAAATCCCCCAGCATGTAAAGGATGCTGTTCTTTCAATTGAAGATGAAAGGTTTTATCAGCATAACGGTTTTGATATAAAAGGAATAGCGCGTGCGTTCTTTGGAAACCTGTTCGCAGGCCAGATAACGGGCGGCGGCAGCACAATCACCCAGCAGCTCGCCAAAAACGCACTCCTCTCACCTGAACAGACGTATAGAAGGAAGGCTGAAGAACTCTTCCTGGCAGCTGAGCTTGAAGATGCCTATAAAAAAGATGAAATCCTTGAAATGTATCTGAACCAGGTTTATTTCGGAAGCGGAGCCTATGGAATCGGCTCGGCAGCCAAGAAATACTTCAATAAGGATATTAGCGAAGTAACAATCAGCGAAGGAGCTGTACTGGCTGGCCTGCTTAAAGCACCTTCGGCCTATGACCCGTTCAGGAATTACGACCGAGCCTTGGATCGCCGGAATATTGTTCTTGGGAAGATGAAGGAACTAAAAAAGATTTCGAATACGGAACACAAGCAGGCAGTTTCCGAAAAAATAAACTTAAATGATGGCGGAGGAACACCAGTTGAACGGAAGTTCCCTTATTATGTTGACGCAGTCCTTGATGAGGCTGTCAAAAAATACGGCCTTACACAGGATGAAATTTTAACAAGAGGCTATCGCATTTATACTCAAATGAATCCAGACTTGCAGACCGCACTAGAGAATGTTTATAAACGAGACTGGCTGTTCCCGCGCGGGAGGGGCGGCGAGATTGTCCAGAGCGGGGCCGTTCTAGTATCGCCAAAAACAGGCGGAGTTCTGGCTGTTGTCGGCGGGCGCGGCGAGCATGTTTTCCGTGGCTTCAATCGCGCGACCCAATTGAAAGCACAGCCAGGTTCAACGATGAAACCTCTTGCTGTCTACACACCTGCTCTGGAGGAAGGCTACTCGGCAGATTCTGAACTTATGGACGAACCGATGGCATTCGGGGATTACAAACCGGAAAACGCTACGAGGACTTTTCTAGGCAAAGTTCCGCTGTATGAAGTGGTTGAAAAGTCGCTCAATGTGCCAACCGTCTGGCTTCTGAACGAAATCGGGGTTTCCAGAGGTGCGGAAACAGCGGAGAAATTCGGTATTCCAATTCAAAAGGAAGACAGGAACCTTGCACTCGCGCTTGGCGGCATGCACCATGGCATATCCCCTCTCCAGCTTGCATCAGCCTATTCTGCACTTGCGAATGGCGGCGAGCGGAATGAAAGCCATTTTATTACGAAAATCGTCGGTCCGACTGGGAACGAAATTGCCAGTCACGATGAGAAGTCAGTAAAGGTAACTTCAAGAGGAACAGCCCGTGAGATGACCTCAATGCTGCTTCGAGTGGTTGAAAAAGGAACTGGAAGGTCTGCGCGTGTGCAGGGTCTTGATATCGCCGGTAAAACTGGTTCTACCCAGCTTCCGTATGCCGACATTAATGGTATAAAGGACCAGTGGTTTGCTGGCTATACACCTGAAGTTGCAGGTGCCATCTGGCTTGGCTATGACCGTACCGACCGTGAGCATTACTTGACTACTGGTTCATCACAAGGCGCAGCGCCTCTCTTCGGTGCAATAATGAAGGAGGCAAAGCCCTTTTTAGAAGAAGAATCCTTTGGTATAAATACTGCTGGCGAAAAAGCTGATCCTTTGATATCAACTGGAGATTTTCTCGAAAAAACAGAAAAATTCAGAGAAGAAGTCAGCAAAACCGCTGAAGCTGCGGAAGAAACTATCAAGGAAAAAGCGCCTGAATGGAGAGAAGCAATCGGACGTGGTGTGGACTCAGTCGTCGAAGGCTTCGGGAGGCTGGCGGATAAAATCAAGGAGCTCCAATAGAAATGATTAAGTGATTTTGAATACTAAAAAAGCTCATCCCTTAATGGGACGAGCTTTTTTTGTGCCGTTTGATTGTAGTTACGATATGCTTTAGTCCTTCGACAGGCTGCTTGAATGAAATTTTTCTGATTTCGGTTTTCTTTGTTTCGTTGCGGCGGGCCTCAAGTTTTACTTCAATATACTTATAAGCCTTATCGATTCTCAACACTTTTACCAAAACAAGCAAAAGGTAAAAGAACGAACGGATTGCTCCCTGAGCTAATCTATAAAATATATTCGGTTTCTGAACCTGTTCGGTTCCAACAACAGTTGTTTCAATCTCAGATGTGTCTTCCTGGCTGATCCATTTGTCGTAAAGCCGATTTCTCCAAAAATATTGGCCTACTTCTTCAATTAGGATCAATACGAGCAACACTCCAATTGCAACAGCCGCCCACTCCATAGACACATCCCCTTTTTCAACAGTTTATGTTCCTACCTTTCCCTTTACCTCTGATTGGAAAAATTAAACTGATTAATTGGGATATTATTTCTTTTTTAAAAAAACATCAAAACAAAACAACCAACTCAGCCCATATATTGAAAACTTGGCAAGCCTTTTGTAGCGGTCCTCACTTTGAAAACTCCTCCGGCATTCGGGTACTTCTTCAATTCTTCTTCAGACATTCCATCGCGGGCAGTTGTCACATATAAATCCAAAAGGTCTTCCCCGCCAAATGCACACGACGTCACATTTTGTGCCGGGATTTCAACTTCGGTCACCAAATTTCCAGTTGCCGGGTTCCAGCACGATACCTTTCCTCCGCCCCAGTGAGCAATCCAGAGGCGGCCCTCGCTGTCAATCGTCATACCGTCAGGGAAGCCCTCCCCTTCCGGAATGGTTACCGCTATCTCGGGATTGCGAATGCTGCCCGTTTCAAGGTCATATTCAAATCGAACGACATTTCGTGTTGGCGTATCGATGAAATACATAAACCTATGGTCAGGCGACCAGGCGAGGCCATTTGATATGCCAAGTCCATCAAGCTTCTTAGTAAGAATGCCATCGGTTTCCAGGCAATAAAGCGACCCCTGGCCTTCCTTGCCGCTCATACTCATCGTCCCAACCCAAAACCTTCCCATCGGGTCGCATTTCCCATCGTTAAAACGAATATCCGGGTTATCACCCTCAGGATTGATAATTAAATCAAAGCTTTCCAGTTCGAGATCAACATAATACAAGCCGTTTTCAAGCGCGGCGACGGCTCCTCCGGATTCCCTCGGTACAATTGCGCCAATACGCTGTCCTGCTTCAATGGTCCGGCGCTCCCCGCTTTCAAGGTTGAAGCTATGAATCATCTTTCCTTCAATATCAACCCAATACAATTCACCGGTTTTTTTATCCCAGCTCGGCCCCTCACCAAGCACCGACTTTGAATCTATAAAAAGTTCCACATCTCCAATCATCATGACCCTCCTCATTCAATACGTCCTACCTGATTTTAACCTTTAAAAGACATAAGCAAACCTTCTCTATATCGAAAAACTGCCAGGCATCATCTGCCCGGCAGTTTGTAAGAATCTTTAATCATCCATTGCCACATGTTCTTCAAGCTCCTCATAACAATTAAGAAACTTCGCGTTGACCGGGACTTCATATGTGCTTACACTAATTTGATGCACATCTAAACGATACGCCTTAATAGCTCCCTGAAAAATCCAACAGAGTAATATGTGTTGCCTGATAGTAGACCATGATGGCGGCAATTACGATAAGAGCCACTACTACGTATTTCCACTTTTTTACTAGCATTTCGGTCTCCTCCCCATGGACCCTGTTTTCTTCTTCTAACTTCCCATGTACTGTGTATCTTCATTATAATCCGAAAATCGAAGTCCCCCTTATGCGATTTATGTCAGGAATGCAAACGATTTTTGACCAATTTGTCAAAATTTTTTGGTAACCGCTTTCAAAGGGTTGAGTTTGGTTTCATTTGGGTAAAAGACATTGTTAACAGTATGTATAGCTTATAACGGGGAAGGATTTGCATGATGAAAAAAAATAAGACGATGATGCAGTTTTTTGAATGGCATTTGGACGCAGATGGAGGCCATTGGAAGCGCCTAAAAGAAATGGCTCCAGCTCTCACCCATATGGGGATTGATGCGGTTTGGATTCCTCCAGTTACCAAGGCAACAACAGCTCAAGATAATGGCTACGCCCCCTATGACCTATACGACCTTGGTGAATTTGATCAAAAGGGCTCGGTACGGACAAAATACGGAACCAAGGATGAACTCCTCGAAGCAATCAAAGCCTGCCATGACCACGGTGTGGAAGTTTACATTGATGTTGTTATGAACCATAAAGCAGGTGCCGATGCGATGGAGAAATTCGAAGTTGTTGAAGTCGACCAACTGAATCGGAACGAAGTCATCTCTGAACCGTTCGAAATACATGGCTGGACGCGCTTCGATTTTCAGGACAGAGCCGACAAATACTCCACCTTCAAGTGGAACTACACTCATTTCAACGGCACTGATTATGATGAAAAAACAGGACGAACCGGTATTTTCCGAATCCTCGGTGAAAATAAATCCTGGAGCGATCATGTTGATGATGAATTTGGAAATTATGATTATTTGATGTTCGCTAACTATGATTATGACCATCAGGACGTCCATGATGAAATGATCAGCTGGGGCAAATGGCTTGCTGACATAACAAATTGTGATGGATACAGGCTGGACGCGATTAAGCACATTAACCATAAATTCATTAATGACTTTGTTCATACTTTGACAGAACACCGAGGCGAAGACTTCTACTTTGTCGGGGAATTCTGGAAACCAGACCTTGAGGCATGCCAGCAATACCTTGATATCGTCGACTTTAACATTGACCTATTCGATGTTTCTCTACATTATAAATTGCACGCTGCATCAAAAGCTGGACGGGATTTCGATTTAACCACCATTTTCCACGATACGCTTGTCAATTCACACGGCACCCATGCTGTCACATTTGTCGACAATCACGATTCTCAGCCCCATGAGGCGCTTGAATCCTGGGTCGAAGATTGGTTCAAACCAAGTGCCTATGCGCTCATTTTACTCAGGCAGGACGGTTATCCGTGCGTATTTTACGGAGATTACTTTGGAATCGGCGGGCCAGAGCCAAAGCCAGGCATAAAAGAGTGCCTCAACGCCTTGCTCAAAGCAAGAAAAACAAAAGCATATGGCGATCAGGACGATTATTTCGATCATCCCAATACAATCGGCTGGGTCCGAAAAGGCACTGATGAAATCGAAAAGTCTGGTTGCGCAGTACTCATTTCAAATGGAGACGCTGGAGAAAAACGAATGTACGTCGGCGAGCACCGCGCAGGAGAAAATTGGCGTGATCTCACCGGGCACAGCCAGGATGAAATTACTATTGAAGAAGACGGCTGGGCCACTTTTACAGTAAACGCAGGCAGCCTTTCTGTCTGGGCCCTTTTGTGAAAAATGGCCGATGCCATCTGGGGATGAACACGCCTAGTTCACTTTAGCCGCAAATTCAGTTAGGAGTATAGTCTCTTTTTTCGAACGTTAACTGGGTTTTAAAGCCAACCATATCAATATAAGTGTAAAAAATCTGCCAAATACGACCATTCATTCCTCTCTTCATACCTGTATAATGTAGAGTGAAAGACACCTTATTTTTCCAATGAAAGCGGGATGTCGCTATGTAGACGAGCAGGATAAGATGGTTTGTTGTGACGGTTATTTTCGGAATGATGTTGGCAGGATGCACCTTCGAGACTGCCGAGGAGCTAGTCCAGCTGGCAGAGAAAAAGAGCATCCTGCTTCAAAATGAAACCGATTATGAGAAACGGTTTGAAACATACGGCGGAAATGCTTTTTCAGCAATTGACCGGCAAGTACTCCTTGAAGCAAGGGAAGCGTATGAACAAGCACTTGCAGAAATGAAAATAGTCAAGAAACAGGAACAATCAGACGAATTACAAGCCAGGCTAGAACTAGTGAAGGATTCCCTGGATCAAGCAGATGCATACGAAAGGCTTAGAATGGAAGCCTTATCAATGGAAAAATCAACCGAAGAAATCGTCAATCTACTTTTTGAAGGCGAGTCCGATTTAGCCCTTATTTCCCGTTTGGATGATTTCAAACGGAACCTTGAGCGAATCAGCAAAAGTTCAGAGTCGCTTGAAGGATTAATGAAGGAACACTTTGACACATTGTATGTTGAACCTGCCGAAATAACGCTCCGTGAAGCAATGAATTCTTTGGATGGTGTCAGTGACTATTAACAAAAAGGTGGTCTCCTATTTTAGGAAACCACCTTTTTGTTTACTCACAGGCATTAATGCATACTTTTAAAAGTTAAAATTATCCGGATCGGAACCGACACGTTGATTTTTGTTTAAAGCATCGATTTTTGCCATATCCTCGCTTGAAAGTCCAAAGTCGAAAATTGAGGCATTTTCAACAATCCGCGTTTCCTTAATGGACTTTGTAATGGTGATAACGCCATGCTGAAGATCCCATCGAAGAATTACTTGAGCAACGGATTTGTTATACTTACCCGCGACTTCCTTCAATGTTTCATTTTCTAGAAGCTGTCCTTGTGCAAGCGGAGACCATGCCTCAAACTGGATGCCCTGCTCCTTCAGAATTCTCGAAGTTCGACCTGTGCCAAATGGGGGTGTAATTCGACCTGATTAACCATTGGCTTAATCTCTGCATCCTCAAGGATATCTTTCAAATGGTGAACATGGAAATTGCTGACCCCGATTGCCCGGACCTTACCTTCTTTATATAATGTCTCAAGCGCGCGCCAGGTTTCCTTGTACTTCCCTTTCACCGGCCAGTGAATCAGATACAAATCGAGATACTCCAGCCCAAGACGCTGCAAGCTTGCTTCGTATGCTTCCAAAGTTGTCTCATATCCTTGATCGGAGTTCCATACCTTTGAAGTTACGAATATATCTTCTCTTTTTAATCCATTTTCCTCAAGTGCTTCACTCAATGCCTGGCCAACGCCTTCTTCGTTTTTGTAAACAGCTGCCGTATCAATGCTCCGATAGCCATTGCGAATCGCTGCCTTAACAGAATCGATAACTTCCTGGCCTTCCTTCACCTTGAAAACGCCGAGCCCAAACCAAGGCATCTCAACACCATTATGAAGTGCCACAGTATCGTGCAAATGTGTTGCTGTCATCTGCTATTCCTCCTAAGACTTCTATGTATATGCAAGCGGACTACTTTGTCCCGCTAAACATTTTTATCATGCCACTCTATTTCCATGATAGCAATTACAAAGTGTTATGCTGAACAACTTTTTTAGTGCCTGAATTCTATCGTATTTCCAAAACAAATAACCGTACGCGCATGGGTGCTGTACGGCTTTTTTGTAATTCCTCAAGAACCGATGACCCCTGTCAATCGTGGCTGGAAAGAATCGTCCCTCGTTTTATCGTATGTTTATTTATGAAACTGGTTTTGGCATAAACCTGTGCATTACACTAAAAACTTAAATGTTGCATTTAGGAACATCTTTACACCAATCTCAAGCGCATCTTCATCAATGGTGAAACGCGCATGATGGTGTGGATAGGTAATACCTTTTTCTTCATTTCCCGCCCCAACATAGAAAAACGCACCAGGAGCCTTTTGCTGAAACGCTGAGAAATCCTCACCGCCCATATTTGGCCTCATTAAATCAAGTGCCTGTTCACCAAATACTTCGCGAACTGTTTCCTCGATTACCCTTGTGACTTCCGCATCATTGATAACCGGGCGATAACCGAATTCATACTTGAACTCGTATGTCGCACCGTGCGCTTCGGTAATCCCTTTTATCACCCGTTCCATTGTTGCAGGAACTGTTTCGCGAAGCTTGGGATCAAAACTGCGCACTGTTCCGCACATTTCCACAGACCCCGGTATGACGTTGTGGGTTGTCCCGCCAGTGAACTGGGTTACTGACAAAACAAGATTATCAAGTGGATCCGTGTTTCGAGAAACGATATGCTGCAGGTTGGTCACGACTTGTGCAGCAATGGCAATCGAATCAATCGTCTGCTGCGGCAATGCAGCATGGCCGCCTCTACCCCTTACCGTAATCCAAAACGCATCTGGTGAAGCCATCATCGGTCCATAGACAACACCTACTTTTCCAAATGGCAATGGTGACCATAGATGGGTTCCGATAACAAGATCAACGCCGTTCATGACTCCAGCCTCAACCATTTCCTCTGCACCACCAGGGGCAATTTCTTCAGCGTGCTGGAAAAGGAAGCGGACTTCACCTTTTATATTTTCCTTAAGGCCGCTCAAAATTTTGGCGGCTCCCAGCAGCATTGCTGTATGTCCATCATGTCCGCAGGCATGCATGACGCCAGGAGATTTGGAAGCAAAATCAAAATCGTTCTCTTCCGTAATTGGCAGTGCATCCATATCTGCACGAATTGCAAGCACCTTGCCTGGCTGGCTGCCAATCAGCCTGGCCATTACACTTGTTTTTGTCGGACGGGATAATTCCAGTCCACCAAAAGACTCCAAAGTTTCATAAACAAACTGAGCCGTTTTTTCTTCCTGAAAAGATAACTCAGGATTGCTATGTAAATACCTTCTCCATTCAATGACCTGGCCTGTAATGCTTTCTGCCAGCTGATTTAAATTTATCGTTGCATTTGTACCCATGTATGAATCTCCTCCAACAATTAAATATTTCGCTATTCTAAATACTTATACTTTACAGCAAAGCGTCATTGTTTTAAAGCAAAACCTTTTGCTGAAAATCATTTAAAAAACGCCATCCGCTTCAGGGAAGACGGGATGGCGTTTTATTAGGCAGCTAGTTCCTTCCTTCGAAAGATAATGATTGAAAGAATAAGTAAAATTACAATAACAATTACCGCGAGTATAGCTGCCATAACTGAATGTTGCGGTAAGCTGCCTTCAACAACAAAAGTTCCAGCATAGTCGGATAGCTGCGCCGGGCTCCATTCAAGCGCATGGGAAAGAGTACTGCTGACAATTGTAAGTAAAATGACAGAACCAAGCGCAGCAAAGCCAGCTGCTCCGGAAACAAAGAAAAGGGAGCTGAAGAAGATTGCTACAGTCACAACAAATGTCAGCCATAAACCTTCAAGGAAAAAGGCGCCAAAAAAGTTACCCATATTAACCCAGTCAAACAATAGTCCGGTATAATACCAGGAAGCTATAAACCCGATGAAAAACGACAACCACACAAGCAGCAGCATTCCTGCCCATTTTGCAGTGATAAACGACCTATACGAAACGGGTTTTACAAGGATCATAGCTGCTGTTCCGCTCTTTCGTTCCCCAGCGACTAGTGACATCGTTATAAGGACGACAATGAGTACTCCAAATGTGTTATATTGGGACATACTTACAATCAGAACTTCTGGAGGACTAGGTTCCGGAATACTTATTTCTGACCCCTCTGGCAAACCGCCAACGGCATTCAGGATATCTTGCATATAATAACTGACTAATGGTTCCTGGACTCCGAGCAGGATGAACGTTATTGGAACCCAAATCCACTTGAAGTTTCTCCACATCTCGAGGATTTCCTTTTCAAAAAGGGTTAGCCACTGTTTCATATTGCCACCACCTTCATGAAAATGTCCTCTAATGTCATGCTGCTTGTTTCAAACTTTGTAAGCGGCACATCGTGGTCTGCCGCCTCCTTTAAAAAGACTCTCCTGGCCAGGTCAATATCGCTCACGTAAACATTAAGCTGGCTGCCAATGACATTTGAATTTTGAACAAATGGATAGGAAGTAAAGGATGAGGCAAAAATTTCTGCTTTATCTTTGAATTGCAGCTCAATTTTGGACTCGCTGTGGCGCTTCCTCAAATCATCCATTGTTCCTGATTCGACGATTTGCCCATTATGTAAAAAAAGCAGCTCGTCACAAACCTCTTCGGCATCATTCAATATATGAGTCGAAAAAAGGATTGTTGTTTCTCTTTTCAGTTTTTCCAATAGTTCAAGGACTTCCCTCCGTCCAAATGGATCCAGGGCTGAAACTGGCTCATCAAGCATGATCAGCTTTGGGCGATGGATGAGTGCCTGTGCTATCCCCAATCTCTGTTTCATACCCCCCGAATATTTGCCTACGGCCCTTCGGCTGGCGTCTGCTATCCCTACCAATTCCAATAATTCACTCGTCCGCTGTTTCGCTTCTTTCGTCGAGAGACCTGCAAGCCTCCCGGCATAACTAAGAAACTCTGAACCTGTCATCCAGTCATAAAATACTGGATATTGTGGCAGATACCCTATAAACTTTCGGATATCCTCGCCTTTTTGAGCATCGTTGAACACGATAGTTCCAGAAGAAGGTTCCATTAATCCAGACAGCATCCGCAGTGTTGTTGTCTTTCCGGCCCCGTTTGGACCAAGCAAAGCTGTACATTTTCCTTTTTTTAAAACAAAATCAAGGCCCTTGATGACTTCATTCCCCTTGAAGTTTTTCCTCAGCCCATCAATTTGGACAAGAGGCATCAGTAATTTCTCCTTCCAAAAACAAAATAAAGAATCGGGCCGAATGTGGTAATAACGACTATAACAATTGCCCAAACCCATTTAGGACCATTCGTCCTCTCTATACGAATCAGATCAACCAACGCCACCACTAGCAACAGTAGTGAAATCAACAGCACCGGAAGCAGCAAACCCCAGCTAATTCCTTCTAAAGCTTCCATAAAACATCCCCCTATTCGTGACTTTCCACCTAATCTAAAATAAGTATATCAAGAGTTTACAAAAAATCTACTCATTATTTTCATTTTTGATAATAAAATTTTCAAAGATTTAGTAATAAGTAGATATAACCAAAGTTTATTAAGGATTGCCTGTTATTTTAGAACTAAAAAAAGAGGGGTCTTACCCCCTCTTAATGCTCTTTCGTTCTATAATGGCAAAACAAGATTTCAGCCACGGTGAGCAGGACTGCAGCAATTCCAAACATGAGTACTCCGAGAACCTGGCTAATTCCGTCTATTGCAATTTCGAAGAACCACAGATAGGAACATAACAAAAACAGGATTGAATTTATTCCGGTAAAAAAAATCCCATGCTTCTCGTATTTGTTTTTAATGCGAATGAATGAAAAAACGATTCCTGCTACAAGAAACAACGTGATTGCACTGAAAAAAAACACGGTATCTAACATCCTGCCACTCCTCCCCATTACCCTCTAATTAAGTGGAACATATCCAATTTCACCAACAATGTACTGACCCTGTGGACCCTCCATCCATTCGAGGAAAGGCTTTAGGTTTTTATTTGGATTGTCTTTTAAAGTGACCGCATAAAGGTTTACTACAAACGGGTACTTCCCGGAGCGGATGTTTTCCTCACTCGGTTCAATCCCGTCAACAGATATCAGTTTAATCTCCTTATTCGGATTCATGCCGGTTGCAAAAAAACGAAACGAATAACCAAGCGAATTTTTATAGTTGCGATAGTTTGCAACTTCCTCTATCAGGTCACCCATCCCCATAATTTCTTCTTTCAAGGGGTTCATTAAAGGCGTATCCCCCATGACCACCTGCATGATTGTTTGCGACCCTGAATCTTCAGGGCGCTGAAAGGCTATAATTTTATCATCATTCCCGCCCGCTTTGCTCCAGTTTGTTATTTTTCCGGAATAAATACCTTTGATTTGATCGGTTGTCAGGTTATTTACAGGATTTTTGCTGTTTACGAAAAAAACGAATGCTTCCTTGCCGATTGGAGTCATTACAAGCTCCTTATCGGACCGCTCGGCCAACTCTTTTTGTGCCTGGGATGGCTGTGCACCAAAGAACACGTCTACTTCTCCATTCACCAGCCGTTCGAACGCATAAATTGTATTCGTAAAGCTGACAATCTCTACTTGCCTTTTTTTATCATAATTTTCATCGCCAATACCTGAATACACTTCATTTGCGAATGCTGAATAAACTGGGAATGCAGCCTCCGCTCCGTCGAGGACGGGCATTTCTTCTTTTTTATCAATTTGGAATGAAGCTGGTTCATCCAGCCTCGGAAGCCTGTTGTCTGGATAATTTACGTAATAGGGTTCCAGGTCAACACTTGAATAGCCATTGCCATATTCAAAGCCGTATGATGGGAGAACTTCCTGGCTCCTTTGCCAGTGCACTATGCCTATCACTGAAAAACATACTATAAAGGCCGTAGTACCAGAAAAGATAGCACCCATCCTCAGGGGGTTATTCCTAAAATAGACCATATAGCTTACCAGGAAAGTGGAATAATAGAGGAATGGCGCCAACAATCCCGCTATATGCTGTCCGGTCAAAAAAGTAATAAAACTGTTTGGTAAAAAAGGAAAGAATCCAAAAACATAGACTCCCCACCAATCAGCCCCTAAAAATCCTTTTGTAATAATCATTAACAAAGCAGCCAGGAATGCTGCCACAAAAGCAGGGATGGCGACCGGTATATACCTGGCAGCCTGCGATATGGATGCTTTATCGTTTTTCGCAAACTGATGCGCTGCAAAAACAGCCCCTGCAATATACAACAAAAGCACAGGGTATCCAATCTCTTCGTTCCGTACCATCATAATTCCAAGTGAACCAAATGAAAGTACCAGTGGTGCAACAATAAAGAACATTACCACCAAAACCGTATTCCTTTTCAATTTTTCCATCCCCCAACCCGTTTATTTAGTGTAATTTTACACTAAAGGTGAAGGGGAGCGCAATACTTTTGGTTAAATTTCCCCACGTAAAAAGAGGGCACTGGGCCCTCTTTTACAACATTATAATTTGTAAACGTTTGTGTATTTTTCTTCCAGATATTCTGTCAAATAGCTGGCATTCAACTCTTCACCAGTAGCGCGGACGATTAGTTCGCTTGGACGAAAGAGTGCACCATATTGATGGATTTTTTCCTTTAGCCAGGCATCCACTGACGTAAAGTCGCCCTTTGAAATAGCCGCTTCAAAATCAGGGACATCCTTTTTAATAGCTTTCATGATTTGGGCAGCATACAGGTTCCCAAGCGAATAGGACGGGAAATATCCGAAACCGCCGAATGACCAATGCACATCCTGCAGAACTCCTTCGCTATCTGATTCTGGAACAACACCAAGATATTCTTCCATCTTCTTATTCCATACTTGAGGAAGATAATGGACTTCAAGTTCCCCGCCAATCAATGCCTTCTCAATTTCGTATCGGACCATAATGTGGAGATTATAGGTCAATTCATCCGCTTCTATCCGGATAAGAGATGGCTTAACAGTATTTACCGCCCGGTAGAAATCCTCTTCCTTTACATCCCCAAGCTGTTCCGGGAACATTTCAACTAGTCTTGGATAGAAATAATTCCAGAACTCCCTGCTTCGGCCCACCATGTTCTCTAAAAACCTTGATTGTGATTCATGAATTCCAAATGAAGTTCCACTGGCAAGAACGGTGTCTTCGAACTTTTTATCAATATTTTGCTCATATTTGCCATGGCCTGCTTCATGGATGGTTCCGAAAAGCGCGCTTAAGACGTTATCTTCAAGATATCTTGTTGTGATTCTGACATCACCTGTATTTATTGCAAGAGCGAATGGGTGTACTGTTTCATCGAGCCTCCCTGCTTCCAAGTCGTACCCTATAATGGGTAGAATATATCGATTGAATTCCTTTTGTTTTTCAATATCGAACCTTTGATCAAAAATATGTGCTGGTGTTTGGTTGGGCGACTCTTTGATCCGATTCAGCAATTCAACACTTGATTGCCTCAAGGCAGAGAACAGTGAGTCAAGTTTTTCGACCGTAAATCCAGGCTCATATTCGTCAAGCAGTGCATCGTATGGATGCTTTTCATATCCATAGATTTCAGCAAATTTCCGTTTGAAGGCAACGATTTGCTCCAGATATGGCGCAAAATGTGCAAAATCATTATTTTCTCTGGCAAACTCCCAAGCGTCATTTGCCTCGGCAGTCAGGATGGAATATTCTTTGAACATCTCCTCAGGTATAGCTTTTGAACGTTGATAAAAGTCATTCCGTTCGCGCACCTGGGCAGTTGTAACCTCGTCCAGTACCATTTGGGCCTTTTCATTGGTCAGCGCTTCCAACAATCGTCCCATTTCTTCTGAAATGGAAAGCTTAAATGCCTCAGTCCTGAGAGTCCCAATCGCTTTTGCGAACCTGGCACGGCCTTTCTTCGGAGCCATGACCTTCTGATCCCAATCAGTCAGGCCGGCAATACTTGAAAAATGAGAAATCTTTTCGTCCAGAGCTTTAAAGTGCTGAATCTTTTCCTGAAGTGAACCACTCGCAACCTTCTGTTCCATATGTATAAAATCCCCCTTTGTGCTCAACCAGCATTCTTTTTGTCTTTTTCATGATGTTGTGGATTAATTAAACCACAACTTACAGTATACTTTCAATTTTCTGTAAATATTTAATATTCTTTAAGAAAGAATTTGATTTCTTAAATTTATGCTGTGTTTAAGGAACATGTTGTTTTTTTTAAAAAGTTGATTGTAGCGGAGGGCGCGAAGACTCGTTCGAAAATGCAAAAACCGCATTTTCTCCTGCGATGTCTTTTCATGGTGGTTATCAACGTCCTACGGGAGAAAAGGTCAGTGGGAGACCCCAACAGGCGCTCGCGCCGAGGAGATAGAAAAGCGAGGCGACTGCCCAGCTGCGACAAGCGCTGGAGGGCCTGAAGCAGAAGTCGCTCTTTGACTTCAAATGAGGGACCGAAGCGACCTCGAGGAGCTAGGAGCCGCAGCTAGACAGGCTCCTAGGCCGCCCGTGGAAAGCGAAGCGCCTGGAGTGGAAATAAACATGTTATTTAACACTGCATAAATTTAAAGGTTGAGGTTTCATAAGATCTATGGAAATTCCTGATTTACGTTACCTATTAGTTAATTTGGGGTAAAAATAAAGGAAATAGAGACAAGGAGGCAAACATCTATGTTCATCGTTTATGTAAGTATAGCTATTTTTCTGGCTGCAATTTGTTATCTTGGGTTTTCAGCATTTAAAACACTGAAAGCATCAAAGCCAGCCATTAACCAATTGAATGAAACGATTGCCAGGATTCAGCGCAAAGTTGATACGATAAAAGTCGAAACTACGTATTTAACTGAAAGCCAGCAGGAGATCAAGGAAGATATCGACTATAAAAAAGAAGCAATTCAATTCACTACCGAGGCCGGTAAAAGGACTCTCAATACCTTTAAGAAACTGGTTAAAATCAAACCGCTGTCAAAAGCATCCCAAAAAAAGAAGTCTAGGGGACCTGCATATTAAAAACCCGCTGCTACTGTCTGGTTTTAAAGAGTAAATTTAGAAATAATGGTCGTTCCATTTAACACAAGAAACTTACAAGGCAATTCGAAAAAATAAGCTAAGAAAAATGCTTGGAGCAGCTCCAAGCATTTTTTTATAACAATTTTTTATTGAGGTATATCAAAACTACATTGAACCAATATTTTTTCTTATAATCCTCATAGGCTTGTTGTACTTTATCTTTGGCTGGGTAAGCTGAAATGATTCTTTTATGAATATCGTTTAGGAGATATAGTCCTCTGAAAATACTGCCTACTATAATACCAAAGGCATGATACCAGCGATTTCTAGAGGACCAATAGTAAATAAAAAGAACCCTAGGATTGCACTTCAAACAATAGATAGGAACAAAGACATCCAGGCACCTCTTTCTATATATACCATACAATTACTATTCCTTCGGATTACCAATGCTCCTTCTTTCATTCATAAAGAAATAGTCCAATCCTGTTGCGAATTGGACTTTTTTATGCAGAGTTATTTGGATTAAGTTCTCTTGGTAAAAATAGAACTCTTTAGCCACGGTTATGGTATTTTTAATTTTAAACACTATGCTATCAATTGCTTTCAAAGTGATAGCAGTTTGATAGTCCTCTGAATTTATCCTTTATTATCAAGCTTTTCGGCAGATTTCATAATTAAATCTGGGAGCCATTGATGAACGTCGGAAAACTCAAATCCTTTTCCCCTCGCTTTTTCATTGCTCATTATCCATGAGGCTCTAACTCCATATGGAGAGTGATTTTCATCGGTTGCTTCCTTTGCAAGGTGGGCCTTTTTTCCAGTGGCCTCTTCAATTAAAGAAATAATTTCTTTCATTTTTACCGTTCCATTGGAACTCCCATTAATTGGACCAGTAACATCGGAGGTACCAGCCCAGGCGATAAAACGGCCTACTTCTTTTGACAGGATATAATCCATTTCGGCTTCAATATCCGGGAAAAAGATATCTTCTCCTGCAAGAACCTTTTTAATATGAAAATCAAGCCTGCCAGTATAATCCTCCGGTCCCATAACAATTGGTATTCTAACTGCGGCCACATCGAACGGTGCCTTCTGAAAGAACACTGCCTCTGCTTGCCGCTTTCCTTCCCCATATGCAAGGTCATTATTGCTGTCCAAGGTAAAGTTATATGTATATGGGTCAAAGTCAGATTCCACATAAGATGGCTTAGAATCCAGGCTGTCATATACAGACTTAGTCGAAGTGAAAACATACTTTTTAGTTTTCTCTCCGAAAACCTCTATTGCTAGAAGAGCATCATTAGGTGTGTAGCAAATTTGATCGAATACTATATCCCATTTTGTATTTTTAAAAGCACGCTTGACGCTTTCTGGTTTTGTACGGTCAACAACGATCAAATTTACTTTTTTAGAAAAGCGCGGTGTTGTGTTTCCCCTAGTCGCCACTGTAACTTCAAAATCATTCTCCAGCAATGACTCCACTAAATGCACGCCAAAAAACCGCGTTCCTCCTAATACTAATGCCTTTTTCATTTATAAATCCTCCTTCCCCATCTTATCTATATTATAAAAGACGCGAATTAATTTAGGTAATTTGAAATGATAAGATATCTCTATAAAGCTTTAAGCTCTGTCTTTAGTTGTTACTGACTGGGCGATCCGTTTTCCTTTCTTATATAAAAACCAGCCAATCCCAAGCATCAGAATCGCAATGCCATCAAAACTTAAATCATAAATAACCGAGTATGGGCTATATGGCCTTACGTGGTGAATACGAAGCAAATGATGATTTACAATTCCTTCAACCAGGTTAAAACCTCCGGCACCTAACAAAAAACTGCCCCAAAATGTATATAGGCTTCCCTTTCTCCCTGATGTATTATCCTGCCACATTAATACACCGGCAATTAAGATGACAACCGTAACAAATAAATGAAATAGTCCATCACTGAAAATCTGGCCTTCACGGTTTGTATGCATATATATACTGTGCCATTGCAAGAGCTGGTGGAGAATAATTCCATCCAGCATCCCGATAATCCCAATTCCAAATAGAAACGGTCCCCAAAATGATTTCAATGGAGCTGCCCCCTTCCTTTTTCATACAGCCATTATTGCCGGATTACCAACTGCATAAACCCAAATAAAACTGGGTATCACGGTCCAATCTGACCAACATTTCCCAACTATCTTTGGTACAATTTCCCGTTTTTTGTCTCTTCATAAGGGTAATAGATTCTTGTGCACAGGATAGCAATCCCGGTGCTTTACCATTGAAAGGAGGAATAATATGTTTTATCACATTAAAGAACTCCAGTTTGAGGCAAAACCGGACAGGCCGGATCCGTTATTCGCAAAAAAGGTTCAGGAACTCATAGGCGGTCAATTCGGGGAAATGACTGTTGCCATGCAGTACCTTTTCCAGGGCTGGAGTACTCGCGGAAATGAGAAGTACAAAGACCTCCTTCTCGATATTGGGACCGAGGAAATCGGCCACGTAGAAATGCTGGCAACTCTTGTAGCCAGACTCCTTGATAAAGCTCCTGTATCCGAACAGGAGGAAGCAGCTAAAGACCCATTGATTGGTGCCATCATGGGCGGAATGAATCCGCAGCATGTCATTGTATCAGGGCTTGGTGCACGACCTAGTGATAGTGTCGGCAATCCATGGATGGGAAGTTACATTACATCAAGTGGAAACCTTCTAGCCGATTTCCGTTCAAACCTTCATGCAGAATCTCAAGGCCGGCTTCAGGCAGTAAGATTGTATGAAATGACTGATGACCGAGGTGTAAAGGATCTCTTGTCTGTATTAATTGCCCGAGATGCCTATCACCAAAATCAATGGATGGCAGCTATTGCTGAGCTTGAGGAGATTGAAGGCAAATTGACACCAAGTACATTCCCACGCGAGAAGGAGCGGCTTGATGTCGCCTACAATCTTTATAACTTCTCTGCTGGCGAGCAAAGTGCCACAGGGCGCTGGGCCGAGGGGCCAAGTCTGGACGGCCAGGGCGAGTATCAGTATGTGAGTGAGCCAAAGCCGGAAGGAACGAAACCGGAGCTAGCTCCTGCCCCGCCAAATGTCCATAACACCCTTCCTCTTGATATGGAACAAAGCAAACTTCATAAAGAATAATAGAATAGGCTCCCGTCAAAAATGACGGAAGCCTTTATTGTGTTTAAAAAAATTCCAATTCCTTTAATGCTTGCTCCAGATTGCTATGAATTGCGATATTTTCAAGATTGATTCCGAGGTTTACGAAGGTCTTACTGATTTCTCCCCTCATCCCAGTAATGACCGGTTTGACACCCAGCAAGTTTAGGGACCGGAGCAATTTGAATAACACTTCGATTCCAATCAGGTCTACCTCCACTACTCCGGATAAATCGATAACCAATGTTTCCAGTCTTTTATTAACACATGTATCCAGGGTGTCAACGATCAGGGTTTCTGAGCGCATTTCATTTATTTCACCAATCAGCGGCAGGACAGCCAGCTTTTGTGTAATAGGAACAATGGGTACCGAAATTTTTAGATAAAGATCCCGGGACTCTTTTAATAATTTTTCCGCATTGCTTGTAAAAGCAGTACTAAAGCCATGAACCATCATATTAAAAATATGGTCTATCTCACTGATTACATGGAGCATGTCGTCAGGTTCAGCGTTAATCTTCTTGCCTTCCTCAAAAATAAACGACCATATTACATTTTTATAAACCGTAGCGCCTTTAATGGTGTTGCCCAGGTCACCATTATTTTCAACAGAATAAAAGCCAATCCCTTCTCCCCATTTAAACGCCTGCTCCTTTACATCTTCATCTTTCAGCCCTTCGGAAACCATCCTGACTAAATCATAGAAGTATCGTGTGGTACGTTCTTTTGCTTCCTCATTTACAAATTCATAATTATAGAATTGGGACATTTCTTTCATTAATATTTCGGTGAGCAACTCACTATTCTCTTCGATTTTATCGCTAAAATGCTGTTTAAGCTCACTTAGTTTCATAGGCATTTTTTCGCTCCTACTATTGTTGATTTTAAATTCACAGTATCATGAATTGCCTGCAATGAAAAATTTGAAGCTATTGGTAAAAATGAATATTTTTATAAATTTCTGCCAATAACTGTTTATATCAATGATACTGGGAGAACTATATGGATGCAATAGTATTTATTAATGAAGATTGCTTGATTGGCTCAGCCCAACAGAAGCAATTACTTTATAATTTCCTAAGGGTAAAAGGTCTTAAGACAGTTAAATTAAACCCCTTTCAGCTATATACCCATTATACGAATTTCCATGCCCTTCTCTTCGACCTTAGGCAACATTCAAGACATGTCAATATGCTCATAATCTATTCAAATGAGTGTGCTGAAGATTTTATAAAAACCTATCCTGCTAGATGGCTGCTAATTAAAAGCTTTTTCAAGGAGGTTGTTTTTCTGCAAGATGTATACATCCCTTCTAACCACGACAACCTGGGATAGCATGTTTGACAGTATTTCCTTTTGGATAAAAGAGGAGGGATACACAAATGCTAGGAGGGATTTCATATGGAAAAGGACCATGCAATGCACAAAGATGGCGATTTTGATGCCTCAAAAGTAGATGAAGTTGTTGACCGAATCGATCAGGATCAAATGTATGATAAACTTCAAGATTTTAACGAATTTAAAAACTATCTTGGCAAACGTGTAGAACTTGGCAAGCGGCTCGGGATGGATGAGGAGCAGTTAGCCGTTGGAGCCCAAAAGGTCGCAAATTATCTTGCCGATAATGCCCAGCCGCAAAACCGTGAAGAAGCACTGTTATTGGAGCTTTGGAACGCCGGGAATGAAGAAGAACGCCATATGCTTGCACATATGCTTGTAAAATGGGCGGGTAGTGAATAAATAAACACCGGCGAAATTTCGCCGGTGTTTCAATTTTAATAAGTTTGGGTATGGAAAACTATCAGATTTATGTTCTTTTTTTACAAAGCAGTCCTTGCACCCAAATAACGAGGCTTCCAATAGGAGTTAGACATATCAGTAATCATTACACCTGAAGAAGAAGCGTGAATGAATTTATTATTTCCCAGATAAATACCAGCATGGGAAGGACCAGCCTTATAGGTTGTGTAGAAAACGAGATCCCCCACTTTTAAAGAAGAGACTGGTTTTGTTGCATCCCAGATAGTTGCAACTGTACGCGGAATTGTAACGCCAACCTTTGCGAAAACATATTTCAGATAGCCGCTGCAGTCAAATCCAGCAGGAGTATTTCCGCCCCAAAGATATGGTGAGCCAAGATGTTTTTTCGCTTCCGCGATTAAAGCATCAACAGTGGATGAAGTTTGTACAGTTGCTGTTCTAACTGGAGTATATGATGCTGTTCCAGAAACCTTCAAAGTTTGCCCAACATAAATGGTATCACTTGAAAGGTTGTTGAGAGATTTAATTGCGGATACAGTCGTTTTAAAATCTACCGCGATCTCTGACAATGTATCGCCTGATTTTACTGTATACGTTGATGTTGATGTTGATGTTGATGTTGAAGTGCTTGTAACTGTCGGTGCTGAAGCAACTGAGGCTGTACCTTCAACTTTTAATACCTGGCCAACATAGATTGTGTCACCGGATAGGCCATTTAGAGATTTTAACTTGCTGACAGTTGTGTTATAGTCTCTCGAAATTTCCCATAATGTATCACCAGATTTAACTGTATAAGTAGCTGAAGAGGCTTTTACAGTTGAAGTAGTTGATTCGGGGGCTGATACTTTAAGTGATTGATTTACATAGATTGTGTCACCCGATAGTGAATTCCACTGTTTTAATTGAGAGATTGTCAGATTATAATTTTTCGAGATTTTCCAAAGGCTGTCCCCAGATTTCACTTTATATATTTCAGAAGCGCTAGCTTGTCCACTAAATGTACTAAAAAGAATTCCTGCTGCAATGGCTGAAGTTGTAAGTTGTTTTTTCATGGTGTCATCTCCTAAATTTGTTTGTATTTCCATCTTAAAGGAAGTTTAAACCCAAATAACACCTCTAAATTTTGGACAGATAGGTAAAATTGTCCTCTACAGGAAAAGATATCCCCTTATTTTACATGGAAGAATTTCCTCAAATCCCCATTAAAACTGGATTTCCCTGCTAATTCCATTCTTCTTATGAAATATTTCTGTAACCAAAATGTAATATATTAATATTCTATTCTGCTATACTGTTTTATTTTTTGGCACAGTAATGTAGAAATATCGTAACAATCCGGTTCCTTTTTCCTCGTTTTTAACTTTTATAATTAACGTATAGAACATCATGTTTATGTTGGTTACTAGAACAGATGCATGACTAAAATTCAGAGAAGCATGGTGATGATAATGCAAGGTATGGGACATCCACAAAAAATGGGGCATCCAGGCGGCCACCCACATAGAATGGGACACCCAGGCGGACATCCGCATGGGAATATGGGTCTGGGACCGAAAATGGACTATAATGAAAACCCATTTATCGTAATCTGGGAAGTTACAAGGGCTTGCCAGCTGAAATGCGTGCATTGCCGCGCTGATGCTCAATTAACGAAGGATCCACGTGAACTGAATCATGAAGAAGGAATTAATCTTATTGACCAGATTTATGACATGGGCAACCCTATGCTCGTTTTCAGCGGCGGGGATTGTATGATGCGCGAGGATTTGATGGAGCTTGCTGATTACGCTGTCAAAAAAGGTATGCGAGTTTCAATGGTACCAAGTGCTACTGACAATGTTACAAAGGAAAAAATGAAACAGGCAAAAGATGTAGGACTTTCACGCTGGGGCTTTAGCCTTGATGCGCCAAACGCTGAAATTCATGATGCTTTCAGGGGAGTTCCTGGATCATTCGATATGACGATTGAAAAAATTAAATACTTGAACGAGCTTGAAATGCCATTACAAATCAATACAGTTATTTCCCGTTATAATTATGACCATCTAGAAGAAATGTCAAAGCTTGTCGCTGAATTGGGCGCAGTTATGTGGTACATCTTCCTTCTGGTGCCAACAGGACGCGGCCAGGAAGACAAGTGTATTACTCCTGCTGAGCATGAAAAAGTGTTCCGCTGGCTGTATCAGCTTAGTAAAACTGCTCCATATGATATTAAAACGACCGCAGCCCAGCATTACCGCAGGGTTGTTCTTCAGGAAAAAGCCCGTGATCATGTAATTGACCGCGGAGAAATTCGCTATGAAGATACAATGACCATGGACCAGGAAGGCATCATCGACGGCCTGAAGCGTGCCCCTCAAGGCGTAAATGATGGAAATGGCTTTATTTTCGTCGACCATATTGGGGATGTACTGCCAAGCGGACTTCTTCCAATTGTGGTTGGAAACGTCCGTGAGCAGCCGCTTGCAACTATTTATCGAGAATCCGATGTATTGAAAAACCTTCGCCAGCCTGATAAATACAAAGGCAAATGCGGGGTTTGTGAATTCAATAAAATTTGCGGCGGCTCCCGCTCGAGGACATATGCAGTCACAGGTGACTATATGGAAAGCGAACCATATTGCGTATACATTCCAAAAGCAATGCGCGGCAAAGAAGCAGTAACAGTTTAAATGATCACCATGAGAAAGACAGCCTCCAAAAATAGGCTGTCTTTTTTCATTATGGATAGGGCTATTTTGGTTTGACAAATCCTTCTTGGACCTTGTGTGTTCGGTGTATTTGTACTCTATTTTTGGGCCTCGGTTTGGGCACTGATAGAGCTTCTCTGTTACCTTTTGGGACTCGGACACCTCGGTTTGGGCACAGAGAACCCCTCTCTATTACTGAAAAAGCATCAGGTCATCGTTTTAGGTTAATTACCCTCAGAGCAGAGGCACTATTTTTTCAGAAAAGTCACGATAGTCATCAAGGTAAAAGTCCGCTTTAGCATCCCTATTCTGAAAAGAAAGTGTCCGGATACCAAGAATGCGCGCTGGTTCAAGGTCAAGCGCCCTATCACCAATTGCTAGATCAATCTGATATTTGTTATGAAGATATCGGTATGCGGCAGGATCCGGCTTCCTCGGAAAACCATCTTCTTGTCCGACAATTTCCGTAAAGTGGCCGCTCAGTCCGTGATACTCCAGGACTTTGTCGACATCCTCTTTTTCCTTATGAGTCATGATGACGTTTATTTCTGCCTTCTTTAAGACCTCTTTCACTCCAGGAAAGGGCTTGAATTTATCTATGCCAATCAGCCTGACTTCCCTTCTCATTCGGGTGCTCTCCTCATTTGACAGTTCAAAATGTGAAAAGGCATGACCAAACGAAACCTTAAGCTGGGCAAACGCCTCCTCCTCTGAAATACGATTTCCGGTAATTTCACTAAACAATTTTGAATAAGAAGGATATGTATCAAATATTGTTCCATCAAAATCCCATAAAAAATTCATTGAATTTCCTCTCCTATTAGACAGTTTCCTTTTTCCTGTTAAATATCCCGATTTATGGGTATATAAATACTAAAACAGCAAAGATGGAGGTAGCCTATGCTTAAAATTGGAAAAGCAGGCATTGCCGCACTATTCCTTATTTTTGGTGTTGCTGGCTGCGGTAATGCCGAAGATCCAGCCCCGCCTGTAGTCGATGAAGAAGGCAACAAGCAAAGTGATCGTCCGACTAATAATTCAGGTGAAAATAGCCCTTACACAGATCCGGAAAAACAGGATCGGGAAGAATTTGAAGAATAAGCCATTCAAGGGGTGAAGTAATGAATAAAGACGAGAAACACTTAACAGACAGCGACCGCCTTGATGATGAGCAAATTGCCGAAAACATGACAGACTTGGTCAGCATTATCAACGCCAAAGGTGATACCAAGAAAATTGAAAAAATCATAGCAGAAAACAAAAGCAGCTCTGATGAGAAGACGAAAGATGGCTAATAAGTGTAGCCACAAAAAATCCCGTACCTTGCTTAAGAGGAACGGGATTTTTTGATTTTTAATAAGCCTTTGCCCAGACTACCAGGTGTTCAGCCTTGTCACCGCAGCAAACACAGTTTTCAGAGACCTTTTCTTGTTCGAACGGCATGCACCTTGATGTAGCTCCTGTTTCTTCCTTGATTTTGTCCTCGCACTCCTGCTTTCCACACCACATTGCCTTAATCATGCCTGGATTGTCTTCAAGACGTGCTTTAAATTCTTCCATGGCTGTTGCAGTAGATGTTTTCTTTTCGAGCAAGTCCTTCGCCCTTATATACAGGTTGCTCTGAATTTCATCAAGCAGTGATGTAAGCTTTTCTTCCAGACCTTCAAGCGGAGTAACAATTTTTTCACCAGTATCCCTTCTAACGAGGACAACCTGATCTTTTTCAATATCACGGGGACCTGCTTCCAGCCGGATAGGAACACCCTTCATTTCATATTCATTGAACTTCCAGCCAGGTTGTTTATCACTCGCATCAATACCAACCCTGAAAGCGGCAGATAATTTATCCTTAAGAGTGTAGGCAAAGTCCAATACACCCTCCTTATGTTGAGCAATTGGCACGATCATAATTTGGGTTGGCGCTGCCTTTGGCGGGATAACAAGCCCCCTGTCATCACCATGAACCATGATTAACGCACCAATTACCCTGGTTGTGAAGCCCCAAGACGTCTGATGGACATGCTGCAGCTTCCCATCCCTATCTAAAAATTGAATGCCAAAAGCCTTCGCAAAACCATTCCCTAGATGATGGGATGTCGCTGATTGAAGAGCCTTGCCATCATGCATAAGGCTTTCTACAGTATATGTGAATTTAGCACCAGCAAACTTTTCCTTCTCGGTCTTTTGGCCTTTTATAACTGGAATTGCCAGGATATTTTCAAGTACATCCGCATACACATCAAGCATCTTCTTTGTTTCTTCATGCGCATCCTCATCGGTTTCGTGGGCAGTGTGCCCCTCCTGCCATAGGAACTCCAGTGTACGCAAGAACGGTCGAGTTGTTTTTTCCCACCTTACCACGTTAGCCCACTGATTATATAGCTTAGGCAAATCCCTATAGGAATGAATGATATTTTTATAATGCTCGCAAAAAAGAACTTCGGAAGTCGGCCTGACAACAAGGCGTTCAGCCAATTGTTCAGAACCTCCGTGTGTCACCCAGGCAACCTCAGGAGCAAAACCCTCGACATGGTCCTTTTCTTTTTGAAGCAGGCTCTCAGGAATAAAAAGCGGCATATATACATTCTCATGTCCGGTAGCTTTTATGCGTGCATCAAGTGCATCCCGGATGTTTTCCCATAGGGCATAGCCGTATGGGCGAATAATCATCGATCCTCTGACTGATGAATAATCAATCAAGTCCGCTTTTGTGACAACATCGGTATACCATTGCGCAAAATCGACATCCATTGCAGTGATACTTTTTACAAATTCCTTTTTCATGTTTTATCTCTCCTTTTTAAGTGGCTGCGTCCGTTTCCGAATCCATACAAAAAAGGCCATAATCCCTAAAAAAAGGGACCATGGCCTGGCGGTACCACCCTATTTCGCAAGGAAATCCCTGCGCACTTATCGTATAACGGAACATTCCGCCGTATCTTCGCTAATATGCCCGATACAGAACTCCGGGGCAGGTTCAAATGTGCAGCCTGGAAACCTCTCAGCAATCGGCTTCCTCTCTGGAAAGGCGCAAATCCATTTTACTATTCCCCATCATAGTTTCTTATGTTAATTTTACAAAATTATATAAAATCCGGATATGCAAAGTCAACTTTCTTGCCGTCTTTCCTTTTTAAAAAATTCCTTTGGCAGTCACTAAATCCGTTTATACTCAAAACTCATGGGAAAATAATTAAATGAGTTTCGAATTTAATTTTAACAGTACTTTAATTATTTCTAACATTTTTAAAATTAATTCAGCGGTTTTAAAAATAATTCTTAAACAGCGGAATATTCAGCAAACATGAAGCCAAGAATCAAATTTTTCACTAACTTATAATCTTTGTTATGATGTTATAAAAGCATGTAGGAGAATTACTTACTTATGATACGGACAATTTCCTTTGGAGAAAACGGCATTTTACAAGAAAATGCTCCAATAGAAGCTTTATTAAATAAGAAATCTTGGTACTGGATAGATTTTAATAACCCAACGGACGATGAAGTAACCAGGCTTGCCAGCCCGCTTAATTTCCATCCCCTTGCAATTGAGGACTGCCTGCACAGAAAGCAGCGACCGAAGCTGGATTATTATGAGGGCTACACTTTTTTCGTCGCCCATTCGATTAACCAGGAAACTCTTGAAAAAGAGGAAGTCAACATCTTCCTTGGTGAAAAATATATTGTCACCTTTCATAAGCATCCCTCCCCGGAAATTAGCGAGATATGGCGGAGGGTTCTTACATCAAAAAACCAGGATACCTATAGCCCGTCCCTCGTTCTTTATCACATTCTGGATCAATTGGTTGATAATTACTTTCCGCCCCTTTACAGGATAGAAGATCATTTGAATGATATGGATGAGGCTTATACAGGAGGTTCTACAGAAGACTTGTTAAAGGAAGTTTTTGATATCCGGAAAGACTTGCTGGTACTGCGTCATACTGTTGCTCCGACAAGGGACTTGGTATACAGGATGCTCAACTCTCAAAAGCTTACCGAGCTTCAGCTCAAGTCTGCCTATTTCTCTGATATTCATGACCACCTGCTGAAACTGACGGATTTAGTTGACTCAAATCGGGAATTGACAAAAGATATTAGGGATAGCGTGCTGTCGATGAATTCACATGAAACTAACCGGGTGATGAAGGTTTTAACCGTGATCACAACGATTTTCATGCCACTGACTTTTATTGCCGGTATTTATGGTATGAATTTCGAGTATATGCCTGAAACTGCCTGGAAGTATGGTTATTTTGCATCTTTAGGGGTTATGGGTTTGATCGCCTTATCCATGTTCCTGTTTTTCTGGAGGAAGGGCTGGTTTAAGTAGCCCAATCCCCCCTTTAACTATCCACGGGTTTCCTTAAATATTTTCGTGGATTAAACTCCTCCCGAAGGCACAGGATTCGTCCACCAAAATGGTGTTCGTGGACAAATCTATTTCCGAAGAGACACGATTAATCCACCAAAAGAGGTTTCGTAGACAAATCTCTTTCCAAAATCACACGATTAATCCACCAAAAAGGATTTCGTGGATTAATCTCTTCCCGAAGGCACAGGATTAATCCACCAAAAAGGATTCCGTGGATTAATCTCTTCCCGCAGGCACAGGATTAATCCACCAAAAAGGATTCCGTGGATTAATCTCTTCCCGCAGGTCAAGATTAATCAACCATCGTTTTATGGGTCGTTCTCTTTTCCATAACCTAAATTTTATGCATTTACATATAGAAAGGGCTGCCCCCGAACCCGGGTGCAGCCCTCTTTTAGTACATCCACCTTCAGCGCCTATCGCCTAGCAAACTTCAGGCCCCCTCCCTACGATAAGTCATCATCGAATCGCTTTCGCTCTTCGTGATTCCTTTATCTCATTCGAGGTTCCTCCGCTTTGTACGGCGATGACCAAGGCGCTTTCGCTTTTGAATTTTACCAATCTTTATATTCAACTTTCCCGCCGGTCAAGTCGAGAGTGTTTCGTTCACCTTTATATAAAAGCTTGTCGCCTTCTTTAACAATGAGATTTTCATAGGTAAAAACTTCTTTTCCATTTGGAAGATGGACGATGACTTTGCGCCCGTTATCTATTTGTGGCGCCTCTATTTTTATTGTGCTTTGCGCATATTTGCTGAATCCTAACATGAGCCCTATACAGAGTAGCAAGAAAGCAAATGTCGCAATCCACTTGTACAAATTCGTTTTTTTAGGTTTAATATGGTGCATTTCGTACCTGGTCAATTTGTCTCCCCCACTATCTTGATAATTTGAATAGGCAAAAGTTGTGCCCATTCTGTATACACATTATTACCCTCCCGATAACAGATTTAATCAATTTTCAAAAAAAATCCGCCACCTTTTACCATATGCACCACCCTTAATAAAATTCACAGCGGATAAACGGAAAAGGAAATTATTTCACACCACCTAACTGTGGATGTATAATTGTAAGGAAATATTAGACAGAGGAAGAGGCGGTTTTGATGGAAAAAGGACATACGGATGAAATTGTAACTGTTTTGACGGAATTGGTTTCTATTCCAAGCCCAACAGGCAATACAGACAAAGCAATAGCTTTTGTGGAGAAGTTCCTCGGAGATCTTGGTTTGGAAACAAACAGGAATAGAAAAGGCGGGTTAATTGCAAGTCTCAAAGGAAAAGACGACAGCACGCATCGAATGCTGACCGCCCACCTTGATACACTTGGAGCGATGGTTAAGGAAATCAAGCCAAGCGGCCGTCTCAAGATTGATTTGATCGGCGGCTTCACTTTCAATTCAATCGAGGGCGAATACTGTACAATTGAAACAAGCTCAGGAAAAACATATACAGGAACAATCCTGATGCACCAGCAATCCGTCCATGTCTACAAGGATGCCGGCAAAGCAGAACGCAATCAGGCTAATATTGAAATCAGGATTGATGAAAAGGTACATAGCGCCGAGGAAGTACGCACACTTGGAATTGAAGTTGGGGATTTTGTCTCTTTTGATCCACGGGTTCAGGTTACAGAATCCGGCTATGTGAAATCCCGCCATCTGGATGATAAAGCTAGTGTAGCAATCCTCCTTGAGTTAATTAAAAAGGTGAAAACAGAGGGAATTGAACTTCCTTATACCACTCATTTCCTTTTTTCAAATAACGAAGAAATTGGGTATGGCGGCAATTCAAATATTACTCCTGAGACTGTCGAGTACCTTGCTGTCGACATGGGGGCGATGGGTGATGGCCAGCAGACAGATGAATACACTGTATCCATTTGTGTGAAAGATGCAAGTGGTCCATATCATTATCGATTACGAAAAAAACTGGTCCAACTCGCTGAAGAAAACGGAATTCCATACAAACTTGATATTTACCCATATTACGGTTCTGACGCATCAGCAGCAATCAAATCCGGGCATGACATCGTCCACGGACTAGTAGGTCCTGGAATCGATTCATCACATGCATATGAGAGGACACATCGTTCTTCACTTGAACATACCTTCTCCCTTCTAGTTGAATATGTTCAGTCGGAAATGGTTTAAACACAAAAGGGGATGGCACAAATCTGTGACAGTCCCCTCTCTCTTTTCATAATTCTTTTTTACAACAAATATACTTACTAAACATTACAGTACCAGGAAGAAGGTAAATGTATGACTTCGATCTTTAAAACGTATGCATCTTCCGTCATCCTTCTCGCAGCACTGGTTATCGGAGGTATCTGCGGAGTTGTTTTCGGAACGGATGCCGCTATTGTAAAGCCGCTTGGGGACTTATTCTTAAATCTATTATTTATGATTATCGTTCCATTAGTATTCTTCAGTATTTCATCCGCAATTGCAAATATGGAAGGAATGAAACGGCTAGGCAGGATAATGGGAAGCATTTTCCTTGTGTTTTTCCTTACTGCCGCCTTATCTGCGGTAATCGGATTTATCGGAACCTCGCTTATTAATCCGCTTGAAAACACTGATGTTGCAGCAATTGAAAAGCTGATGGATAAAGCCGATCCAGCTGAGGCACAGGACATTTCACTGGCCGACCAGCTTGTTGCTACGGTTACAGTCCCAGATTTCGTAAACCTTTTTTCAAAAAGCAATATGCTGCAATTGATTGTATTCTCTGTCCTATTTGGCCTGGCAACAGCAATGACAGGTGAAAAAGGCAAGCCTGTGGCTTTGTTTCTATCATCCGCGACTGAAGTTATGATGAAATTGGTCAAGATTATTATGTACTATGCACCGATTGGCTTGGGAGCATATTTTGCTGCAGTCATCGGAGAACTTGGCCCGCAAATTCTCGAAGGCTACCTGCGGACGTTCTTACTCTATCTAGGGTTAACCGTCATCTATTATTTTGGTTTTTTCACATTATATGCATTCTTGGCAGCAGGCAAGGAAGGCATTCGGACATTCTGGAAAAATGCTCTGGCTCCTTCTGTCACCGCTATTGCAACATGTTCTAGCGCTGCCAGTATCCCAATCAATCTTGAAGCCGCTAAAAGGATGGGTGTGCCGAAGGATATCGCAGAAACTGTCATCCCGTTAGGCGCGAACACCCATAAGGATGGATCAGTTTTTGGCGGTGTCCTAAAAATAGTCTTCCTGTTTGGGTTGTTTGGAAAAGATATGACCAGCGTTTTAAGTATTGCAAGCATTCTTGCCGTGGCGTTTCTCGTGGGGGCCGTGATGGGCGCCATTCCGGGAGGCGGGATGATTGGAGAAATGCTGATTATCAGTGTATTTGGCTTCCCACCAGAAGTACTTCCAATTATCGCTGTAATTTCAACTATCATTGATGCACCTGCTACACTGCTGAACTCAACTGGCAATACGGTTTGTGCCATGCTTGTTGCACGCCTCGTTGAAGGCAGGGATTGGTTAAAGAATTCCCTTGCTACTAAAACTGCATCATAAAACTATCACAACTTTAAAAATGTGCTATATTTTCATATTAGTATACCGCAGTGATTACCCTCCATTGTTTTGTCCTCCCCCACTTTGGGTAAAGTAAAAGTAGAGCAACAAACAAAGGAGGCAAACAACTATGAACAAGCATGAATCAAAAGGTGCATTCGACAAGTTGCAAGGTGAAACCAAAAGGACTCTTGGAAAACTTTCAGGGAATGAATCACTGGAAGCTGAAGGGAATATTGACAAGGGCAAAGGCCATGCGGAGGAAAAACTAGGCCATGCCAAGGAAAAACTCTCTAGTAAATTCAATGACCATGCCGATAGAATGAGATAACCTTTAGTTCCTTTTAATATCATAAAAAGCCGCCAATTTTTCAACGTTGGGCGGCTTTTTCAATTTAGAGACCTTAGACCGCTGACCCAATGCACAATGAGGAAATTTTCCCAACCCTATCCACTCATCTCCATCACACTCATTAAATTCCTCATATTTCTTATTATTACAGGGTTTTCCGCTAATTCCCCTTAAGAATGCGCGTTCGCTTTGTCGAAATAATTATGACGAAAGTCCTATTGTTTAACTAGTTACTCGTGCTAGTATGTGGGAAAGGGCAAATTTTACGAAAGTAAAAGACGCAAAGCCACGGGCCTAAAACAAGACATTGTCATGGCAGCCGGGTTGCAGGTACATATACAAATAGATGATCTTTACCTGATTTGCCTTTTAAAATGGCGAAGGGGTTCTTGCACATGAAATCAATATTAGTTGCTGATCGTTCTCTCTTTATCCGAAGCGTACTTAAACAAAAGCTTCACAGAACCAAGTACAAAATCACTGGAGAGGCAGAAGATGGGAAGCAGGCTATCCAAAAATTTTTGGCCACAAAGCCTGATATCGTCATGCTCGAATTTCTTATGCCCCAAATGAACGGATTTGAAGCATTAAGGGAAATTGTTAGAATCAATCCGAACGCATCGGTCTTCATGATGTCTACATTCAAGGATGACTGCCTGGTAACCCAATCAATGGAGCAAGGGGCAAAGGGATTTATCCAAAAACCCGATTTCAATGGGCTGTTGGACACACTGGAACAGCTTGAGATGTCAGGTCAATGTTAATTAAAAAACTTGCGACGAATCTGATCCCTTTCATACATAAAACGGCGGGTCCCGATGGCCCGCCGTTTTTCCTATGAATTCTGGTTTTCCGCAATATTGCTTCCCGGCGGCCTCTTCCCCCACTGGAGTTCCCTTATCGATAATCCGAAAGTCATTTGAAGGTGGGGATAATCCTTAAAGTTTGGCCAATCGCCGCCCCACTCAAAACCCAGCTCCTTGGCGATTGCAACAACCTCGTTCCAATCACTTCGGCCATTGCCATTCATATCATATTCCATGTCCCATATCAGCTGTTCATCCTTTGTAAGAAGCGCAAAGTCAACAGCCAGTCCAAAATTGTGATAGGACTCGCCGGCACGGGCGTGTGTGACAATGTTTCCTTTTTCAGTTCGTCCTTGCGCGTATAGCTCTTCCTGCTCTTCATTGCTGCGAAAGCCTTCATATATTTGAATAGTAATGCCTTTTTCGGCTGCCCGGCTAACGAGCGTGTCCGCTTTCTGTTTTACCTCAGGGTGGAGTGCTGATGGCATTGGTGCATTTTTTCCAGGATAATAAAGCCCTGGGTATCCTATTGACCTCCAGACGAGGAAAAGAACTCCAGCTACAAGTAAAAGGAAGAGGAGATTTTTTGTTCTTCTTTTTTTTCGTTTTCTTCTAGAATTTTTCATTTACTCTCTCCAAAAGGCAATCTATGTTGTCATGATACCATTTTACCCTTTTAACCGAGAGATTCCATCACTTATGCTTGTCGAATTGATATTCTTCGAGGATTCTTTGCTCGAGCAACTTATATCCTTTTTCATTTAGGTGAAGTTCATCGCTAAAATACGCTTCTTTTTCTTGTCCTTTAAAAAGATCATTTGTCGGAACGTACGCAACCTCGTCCTTTGTGTTGACAAGTTTTATCGTGGCTTTGTTCCATTCATCGATGATTTGCTCAATTTGATCCCCGCCTTCGGGATAAGGATTGTAAAGTCCGAGTACGAGCATCGGAGCATCTTTATTTGCTTTCTTAAGGATGTCAATGATCATTTCTAAATTCCGCATGTAGGTTTTGTGGCCTTCCTGAATCTTGTCAGGATGCAGTTGATTTAGATTTCCTCCATTGCTGTTAATAAGATCATTTGTTCCGATAAACAGAATAAAGTAGTCGGCGTTTTTAAGGTTCGCGGCAGTTTTTGGATTGGCAATCTCGGTTAAGACCCCGCCCGATTCTCGCCCTTTTACACCATAGTTCTCGATTTTGAAAGTTTCACCTGGGTAGCGATTATTCAATTCTTTTTCGAGCTTTTCTACATACCCTTGTTCGTCCCTGTCTCCCTGCCCATAGGTTAGCGAATCGCCAAAGGCCATTATGACAGTCTCCCCTTTACCTGCATCGCCGTTATCCGCAAAAGAGATATAGGCAGCCAGCCCTGCGGCTGCCAATACTGCTATTATGATGATTCCTTTTGTCCATTTCATAGATGTTCCCCCTAGTGCTTCACTTTGATTACACTGTTTTATACCCAAATCGGCTAATCACAATCAATTAAACTATAGATGAATTATTATTTGAATTAACAGACATTTCTGTTTACTAAATAGTTGTCTATGTTGTATGCTTAAGTGAAGGTAAACATCTTTTACAAATAAATACGACCTCATTGACTCGGCTGCCAGGATAGTAGATTGGCGGCCTTTTTGTACCCCATCAAGCAGAAGAAGGTGATAAGAATGTTTTACCATCTTGCAGCCGCACTGCTATTTTGGACGATAGGATTGCTAGTACCACCCCCAAGTGAAATTCTGGCGATTACCATGATTCTGATGGGCTTTGTTGCCTTTCTTTTCTTTTTACAAGAATGTTTGGGAGAAACAAGATCTAAACTGTTAAAGGAGGCAATTGATTCCGAATCGAAAACAAAAGCCGAGCTTTCTTCCTTTTCCGGGAGGTATGTTGGAATCCGTTCTAAAGACTCCCCTTTTCCTGATTCATTTTCCTATATTGTCTTTTTTAATGGTGAAGTAAATGTCCCTTTATTTTGCAGGAACCAGGATGTCGTAAAAAAACTTGAACAGCTAGATGAAGGCACTGATGTTATTGTTTATTACAGTGACTATATCCTCTTGGACGTAGCAGAATATGAAAATGCACGAAACACTTATATTTAGCATGAACTTCCTCTTTCTATCACAATGAGAGCAAGAATCCACATTTCTTATTATTTCAAACATATTAAGTTCTCCTTAATATCGTGTTAATAACGGCTTATGATTGGTTATGTCTGCTACACTTAGTAAAACAACCTATTTCAACCATCTCTAATGCCAGGGGAAAAAGGATATCCAATCTAAAGGGGCTGGTAAAGATGGATTACACTGTTCTGCATCATTTAGCTGAGGAACTAAAAGAAAATCCATATGTTCAATCCAATGTGACTCATATTTTTTCATCAGGTGAAAAAGAAGTATTAACGTTGCAATATTCGAAGGAAACGGAACAATTTCAAGTTCGGCTGCTCGACTTAGGTCAAATCTCTCACTTCGATAACTCTGATCAGGTGGCCGCTGCGATCATAAAGGCTCTGGAGTCTACTAAAGGTCAGCCGTCTCCCTGTTAATAAAATTAATACTTAAAAAACCGGGTATTTTTTAAATATTCCGGTTTTTTTCTTTGGAAATCGGGAATAAGATAAGATGTTTAAGGATGTTAGCCATGTGAGAAATACTGGCCTGCCAATGGGCCTGAGGGGAGGAATGACTCATTAAACGGTTCTATTCTATCAGAAGCAGCAATAGCCACAGCGTCCAACGGTATTCCACTGGCATTGGCTACTCATCATTCGATCATTCGCGTTATTCAAACAAGGTTGTCTGTGAGCCTGCAAGTGGCGGTTACGAACGGGATAGCTACTCATATAAGCAGGGAGCGGGAATTATTTACAAGCAACCGTTAGAACAGTTATAAAATCAAAAGCGGGCGCCCAAATTGGCGCCCATTTAATTATTTCATCCTGTCCGCTAGTCTCTCGTTATGGCTTTTATAGAAAGCCAACAATTTATTTAAAAGAAGTCCCGCCTCTTTTGTATCACCTTTTTCAACAGCTGCATGGAGGCGAGGGTAGACTGCATGGCCTTTCATAGTAGTGGCGCCATTGGGCTGCATTTTCTCGTGTGCTCTTTTCAGGAATTCTTCCCTTGTAAGTTTTCCTTCTTCAAATTGCTGCCTGAGTGCTTTAATTTCTTCGATTTTAGCTTGTCTCTCTTTCTCAAAAGCTTCACGTTTTGGTGCCATCTCGGGACTCATCCATTTATCATGAAGCTGCTTTCTTTCGGCAAGAACTGTTTTCCATTCCTCAGCCTTCTCAGGTGTGTATTTTTCCGCCCAGGACTGCAATTCGACTTCTTTCACCTCAAATGGCATTCTATGCTTCCCTTGCGATTCCATTTTGCCTTCATGAGCTTCAGTTCCCTGTTCCTGAGGCGGGCTTTGAATCATGGTGTTCGCTGCTGCTGCTGCTGGCAGAAGCAGCATCAAGGCAATAGTTCCAGCTGCTAAACGCATTCAATCATCTCCTATGTCAAAATCACTTCCACTCGGTTACTATTTCCATTTCAGAAAAAAATTATGAAAAATCCACATCTTTTTTTAAAAAAGTATTGTGTAATTTTATGAATTGTATTAATCTAGAAATATCATAAAACATGTGAATTGTTTCACAATGCTAACACATCAACGATATTGCTATTTTTTTAGTTTTATTTGTGAATAATTTCACAACTACACTTTCCTTTGGACAGGAGCGGACTTCGGATGCAAAAACCACATATCGTTATTTTAGGTGGCGGCTATGGCGGCCTTATCACAGATAAAAAAATTGAGAAACTTCTCCGCACAGGTGAAGCGAATGTTACGCTGATCAACAAGCATGAGTACCATTATATTACGACACAGCTGCATAAAGCCGGTGTTGGTACCGCGCGTGACCGCAAACTCGCACTATCCATTCCTGAGCTAATCAATCCTGAAAAAACCCGTTTCATGACCGGTACCGTATCTTCTGTTGACCCTTCAGGCCAGAAGGTATGCCTTGAAACTGGTGAAGTTATTTCCTACGATTACCTGGTTGTTGCTCTTGGTTTTGAAGTTGCAACATTCGGTATCCCTGGAATCAAGGAGCATGCTTTTGAAATTCGTAGCTTCCGCAGCTCTAAAGCGATTTATTACCAAATTATTAAGCAAATGAAGCTTTATAAAGAAGACCAGGATCCATCCAGGTTGACATTTGTTGTTGCGGGCGGAGGTTTCACCGGCATTGAATTGATGGGTGAACTTGGTGAAGGTTTGCCAAAGCTTTGCAAGGAGCATGGTGTTCCTTTTGAAAAGGTTAAGATTATCGGCATTGAAGCGGCTGATTCACTCATCCCTTTCTTTGGCAAGGAACTTGTAGAATTTACTAACAAGGTTATGGAAAAACACGATATTGAAATCCTGACTTCCACAAAGATTACTGCCCTGACGGAAGAGATAGTAATTCTTGAAGACGGCAGGGAAATTCCTACCCGGACGCTTGTTTGGTCTTGCGGAGTTAAAGCCAACTCCATCATAGAGAAGTTCAGCCTCCCGCTTGAACGAGGCAAATTGCCTGTCGACAAGGACCTTCGTGTAAAAGGTTATAAAAATATCTTCTGTGTTGGCGACTGCGCCTTATTCATGAAGGATGAAAAAACTGCTCTTCCGCCGACTGCACAGGTCGCAATGCAGCAGGCTGATGTCTGCGGAGAAAATATTGTGGCGGCTATCCGTGGTGGAGAATTGAAAACTTTTGAGTATCACCACAAAGGATCTGTCGCATCAATTGGCGATTTTGCAGCTGTCGGTAAAGTTGGCCCATTAAAAATTTCCGGCTGGTTTGCAGCCATCATGAAGCGTGTAATCGAAAACCGCTACTTGTTTGTACTTGGCGGTCCTGCGCTTGTCATTAAACAAATCTTTTTCCTAAACCAGGAGCCAATTAAAAATACTGTAAAACAACATTATTAACAACAGGAGACGGGAATCCCCCAATTCCTCCCTCCTTGTTATATATCTTATTAAATTGGGCAGCATGGCATTTCCCCCGAAACCTTCCCTTATGCCATGCTGTATCAACTTCCCTTACCCTTCCTGGCCATGGAAGGGTTTTTCGTTTGGATTGTTCGAACCCCTTGCAATTTTTTGATTGTTCTTTATCATTGAGCAGATTAGCATACGTTCTTGATGGAGAAGCCATGAAAAATTAACTGTTTTTGCCTGCTTATCTTGTAATGCTTCATAAAGCGTATTACAATCCAATTCGTGTGATTTTAAACATGAATGGAGACGACTTATTTGAACGTTAGTAACAATGAAAAACTAAGTATATATCACGGACTTGCATCTACTGTATCAACCACAGCAGTCAATGGATACATTCCGTTATTTGCTATAAGTGTGCTTGGTGCGACCAACGAACAAATGGGGCTGATTACTTCCCTGCCATCCATTGTTGCGATGCTAGCGCTTATCCCTGGAGCTCTTTGGCTGAACAAAGCCAAAAGCAAAAAGAATTTTGCGGTTATTTCAACACTTGCAACCCGATTAATGTTTATGCTGATTCTATTCATCCCGTTTGTTGATCAACCCTATTCCGCATCGCTGCTTGTGTTTTTAATAGCCGCGTTAAATTTTCCCGGCGCACTGTCAGGCTTATCCTGGCAAACACTAATTGGTGATTTGATTCCTGAGAAACGGCGCGGCGATTTCTTTAGCACCCGCAACCGCTGGGTTACGATTGCCGCGATGGCAGTCACGTTCGGAACCGGCTTTTTCCTTCAGCAATTTGCCAAGGATGACGCATTTCCCTATCAGATTCTATTCGTCATCGGATTTGTGTTCGCTCTTGTTGAAGTCTATTATTTATACAAGCATCAGGATTCACCTGCAGTCGTGACTAAGACAGAGAATCCGCTGCAAAAACGGAAATTTTCAATGGATGTATTTCGCCATAAACCCTTCCTGTCATTTTTAGTTTGTGCGGTGCTCTTCAATATTGGCGCGCAAATGGCCTGGTCCCTCTTCAGCATTTACCATATTAGGGATGTAGGTGCCACAGCCCTATGGTTCAGTTTCTTTTCGGTAACAAATCAGCTTGCCCAAATTATTAGTGTAAAGTGGTGGGCAAAGGCTGCCGACAAGCATGGAAACATAATGATTTTATTTATCGCTGCTGCAGGTATGGCAACCGCGCCAATCTTAACCATGCTTTCGACGAACTTGTATTATCTTACTGCGCTTAATTTCTGGATTGGCCTCTTTGTTTCCGGAACAAATTTACTGCTTTTCAATCAGCTGCTTAAGGCAACACCGGAAGTAAACCGGGCTGGCTATCTGGCAAATTATCAATTCATCCTGTCTATTATCGGGTTTATCGCTCCACAGTTCGGTGTGTATTTGCTGGGCCAGGTTGGCATGTTTTCTGCAATGGCGATTTGCTCAGTTATCCGCCTGATTGCAGGCTGTTCTTTCCTGCTTGTAGCCCTTAAATTCGAGCGGAAGCAGAAGCCAGTTGAGATTATGTAAATAGCAAAAAAAGCCAGTTAGAGGAACATATCCTTTACTGGCTTTTTTTAGTAGTATATGTCTTTTGCAAAAGTAATAGTGTTTCTGTCACTTCATCCATTCTAAAAACTCGAGCCGGTTACCGAACGGGTCGCTTACGAAAAACCGCTTGGCCCCGGGAAGATTGTCATCTTCTATCACTTCGATGCCCTGCCTTTTCAAGTGCTCCTTCAATTCTTCCAACTTACCGACTTCAAATGCAGGATGGGCTTTCTTTGCCGGGACAAAAGGTTCTTCTACTCCGATATGCAGCTGAATACTGCCTGTTTGAAACCAGGCGCCGCCTTTCTTTTTTAGCACAGGCGGTTTATCTACTTCTGAAAACCCGAGAATCTCACTATAAAACTTGCGCGCTTCCTTCTCGCTGCCTTTAGGTGCTGTCAGCTGTATATGGTCAATTTTCTTCAATTCATATGCCACTCTCATCCCCATCCCTTCAAAACCAAGTATAGTTCGTGAAGACTCATAAGGAAATTACCATTTGTTTATTTAAGACTATAAGGAAAGCTTATTGTTAAAGAACATATCAACTTCAGTTTTGAAAATGTGAAAAAGCTCAGGAACTTCATCCGGCTTAAGACCGACAAATACGTTCATGGCAATGCTTGTATAATACCATCGCTGCTTTTCCTTGCCCCTTTTAAAAAAGGCCCATACCTCATCACCAAATGTTTCATGGTCCCTAATGAGTGCTTTGAGGTTATCCAGCTTGTCTGCCACAATCACAGCCCTGACATTGAGCGGGGCTTCGGCAACGAAGTTTATGGTATGCTGCTTCCGCTCCTCCCAGCTTAACAGCTTGTTTTCTGTATTCGCCATAACCTGATCCGTTACATCCTGGCTAAATTCAGAAAGGAGGTCTTCCCTAGTAACATCTGTATCCTCAACCGTGTCATGCAGGTAGCCGGCCATCACAACTTCATCGGGAAAGCCCGACTCATCGAGAATATGTCCTACAGCAACAGGATGCATAATATAGGGATACCCAGTTCCTTTCCTTGTTTGGCCTTCATGGGCCTTACTTGCAAATAAAAGAGCTTTTTCCTTCGTCATCGATATCAACCTTTCTACATGTAGTACGCGTCTACGACCATTCCGCTTTTTGCATCGATAAAGATTTCTTCTCCGTCACCTTCAAAAATATGTGCCAGAACGTATCCGCCAGCAAGTGGGGAATAAATCACTTGGGTTGCTTTATATTTAACCTGTTTTCCGGCGTCCTTTGTAGCAATTTGTTCCGCCTTATCCTTCTTTATTTTCTCCTCAGGCTTAAATAAGAAAAATTCGGGACCTAACGGGATTGAACTTGCCCTTAACTCCGAAAACTCCCCAGTTTTATGATTCAATACAACCGTATTCTTCAGGTCATATTGAAAAAAGAATTCGTACCCATCCACGACAGGAATAAAGTCGAAATAGCTTTGATCCTGAATGCCATTAAATCCATCCCGGTAATCAATTTTGAAATCGGCTTCCTCACCATATTGGCGTTTCAACAGGCCTATGGCATTTTCTTTCAATCCATTATAATCGATGCTTGTAGTTTTTTCCTGATCCGATCCATGGTTGGCAGATGCATCTAGAATATATCCTGTATAACTGTCAATTTCTCCTTCAATAGTAAGATCCTTAGTTTCAAGTTTGAAACCATACAATATCGGACGATCCCTCAATTGTTTAAGCTCAATTTTTCCCTTCTTAAAACCAAGAACTTCTTTAATTCTTTTTTCAAGTTCGTCCTTGCTTAGCAAGTCTGCTTCTGCGGATGCCATGTGATACCGGGTATAAAAATAAATCGTTTTATTGATTTTCGTAATCTCATTTGAAATTTTCTCCATGTCCACCAATTCAAAATATGAACTATATCCGTGATTGAAGAGGAGATACTGAGCCTCAATTTCTTTTTTAAGGCTATCGATGTTTGTTCTAAGTTCTGACAATGCCTGCCTGTCCGTTTCATCCTGCAGGCCAAGTTCCTGCCTATTCACAAGAGCATTGATCATTCTCTCTAGACCGTTAAGATCAACAAAGATCCAGTTGTGATTAGACTTCTTCTCCTCAAGCCAGTTCAGGTTCTCAGTAAAGCCGCTGAGTTTTTCCTGGGAGTATCCGAGTTGGGAAGCTATAAAAGGATCAACCTCTTGTGGATGTTCAGCGAGAAAACTCAGCTGCTCACTGTACCGGTATACGTCATTAAAACGGTCTGCTATTAACCGCCTATTGTCAATATAGTTATTGATGACCGATACGATGATGATTAATGCAAGGCCTGCAGCGACTATCCGCATCCAAATCAGCTTGATTTTCAGGCGGATTTTGTCATCGAGTGAATCGGGTACATTCTCTTCCTGATAACCACCCTCAGCAATTTCTTGAGTAAAACCTGTCCCTTCCTCATAAATCTTGCTGCAATTAGGACAACTATCGAGATGCTCTTTGATGGCAACCCGGGTTTCCTGCTTAACTTCATTTTCCATAAATAAAGGATAAAGGTCCTCAACAACCGCGCAATCTAATTTCAATCAAGTCACCTCCCCATCATAATATAACTTCCTGAATTTCTTTTTTGCCCGGTGAAGCCCAACCTTGATATTACCTTCTGTCTGGCCAAGTACCATAGCGATCTCGGCCACCGAAAACCCGTGAGAACGGAGTGTCAGGAGCGATCTCTCCTGCTCGGTCAGCTGGAGGAGCGTTTCCCTAACCGCTAATTGTGCATCTGCGTTTTCATACCTGCGCTCTGCCTCAAGTTCTGGTTCAGCAAATGACCGCTCGTATCTCGTGGAAGCTTTTTTCGCATTGTTTAAATATGTATTCCGGGCAATCCTGAACAACCAAGTTTTAAGCGAGGCCTCACCCCGGTAACTCTTCAGGCCCTTGAACGCCTTAATGAAAGTATCATGGGTCAATTCTTCGGCGACTGAACGGTTATGGCACAACGCGCAAAGGAAAGTGTAAACCGGTTTTTTATATTGTTCATACAGCTCCTCTAGCGGATCCGCCATCCTTTTCTCCCCTCTCAACGACTACAGACAAACGAGAACCAAAAAGGTTACAAGCAAACTATTATTTTTCAAAAAAAATGTGCAGCCCATTGCCTGGACTGCACTTCATACGATCATGGTACCCGCTGCCCAACTTCCTCAGATGCCAAAGCAAGAGCCGCTTTTGAAATCATCTCAAAAATTGAGTAGGCTGGCATAAGGTTGAGCTCCACAAGAATTGGATTCATTTTTTCAAGAGGTGCCTGTCCTAGAATTGCTTCAAAGTCAGCTTTGTTGAAATCTACAAAACCATGGCCGCTGACCCCTTGGTGACGAAGGTGGAGGAACTTGCTAAAGGCTGGATCTTTAAAGAAAAGATATACCCTCGCAAAAAATTCATCCCTTCCAGTAAGCTTTTCAGTTCCTGTTGAAGCACCAGGGCTAATCATGACGCCGGGGCGGCCATTAAGCCGGTAAATTTCATTATCTAGCACCTTCATATACCGATGAAAATGTTTTGAAAGCCTTTCATTTGCTGGTATCTTAAGAAAATAGGTGGCCCCTTTTCGGATTATGAACTGCTTGTGATCTTCGTATACCGCCCAATTAATATCCCATCCCAGTGCATACAGGAGCGTCTCCTCCGCAAGCCGGTAATATAGAACCACAAAATCTATTAAGTTATTATCCTTATAAAGCAGTTCGGCATAATTTTGAAGATAGGCAATAAATGCACGCTGGTCCCTTCTTGCTACCTTCCTGAATTCTGTAATGAAGGCAATTTCGCTTTTTGCTTCCTTTGGATCTATTTCCATAAGAGTTTCGCTGAGATTATTCCAGTAGCTTTCTGTTTTCAGCTGATGGGAGGTAAAATCAAACTGACGCAATCCCTGTGCCAAGTCAAGCAGCTGGACAATTTTACGGTTTTGGAACCGCTTTGACGCAAGTTTTTTGGCGGCCCGGAAATTCCCAGATTCAACTAGCTGGTGTAAATGGTGATAAACGTTCACCTCTTTCGCTCTGTTAACCTCTTTCTTTTTTGAAAAAGAAGGATTCAATGCTGTTCTGTTTGGAAACCTCTGCACTACCTTTAACGTGAGCATATGGGCAAGTACCTTGTTGGAATAATAGTCAGTATGTATCTCAATAGTTTCAAAATCAGTTTTTATCAAATCAGCAATGTTTTCAGTCCATTGCCGTGCCTCGTGGACCGATTTGAATTCGGGAATAGGTATTCTGCCAGACGTGCCAGCTTTTATCTCCGCTGGCTGCAGTAACAATGTTTCCGTGTTGCTGGCTGAGGAAGGAAGCCTGGGATTTGGATGATCACTCAAAACGATTCGTAAATTTTTCATAGTGAAACAGCACCTTTCCCGGTCAATTTCTCACTTAGCTGCAGCAAAGCCAAATTAATCTTTTCTACATTATTATCCATTTCATGCCCGAATTCCCTTAGCATGATGTTTGAATCCATCAAGAACCTTTTCTTGGCCCGGGAAATGGTGGTCCTCGATGTCCCGAAATACGACTGCCAGGCAACATCATTGTCAATGCCGCTCCTGCCATGGCCAATGAAACTCTGATTTCTCCCCTGCAGAAGTTTTGCGACATTCAAGCTCTTCAAGTAAAAATACGCCCCGAAATGGCTATTAATTTCCCGCTTATCATACATTTCTTCTATTTTTTCGATCAACTGGTAAATGGATGAACAGGTATCCTTCTTGAAGCTTAAGCCCTCTATCTGTTTATGCTCAATTAAATAAAGAAGGATCGCCTCACGCGCCCGATAAAATCGAATCAGGAACGAAACCATATCATCAAGGTCCAGATACATCTCCAGATGGCGATACAACTCGATAATTCTCGCCAAATCACGAATCGCTGTGTCTTTGGATAGCAAATTTTTTAATATAACGTCTGTTTCAATAAAAAGCTCAGTTTCGCCTGCAATCGACCTCGCCTCATCCAGCGCGATTCGGGCGTCCTCAAAGTCATAATTCATCCGATGAATCATCAGCCTTAACAATGATGCCGCCGCCTGTTTTTCAACGGATTCCTCCAACTCATCAAGAAGCTCAAATGCAGCCATATAGTCGTGATCCATAATGAATGACTGAAATTCTCCCAGCCAATCAGAAGCAATCGGAACGATATCAGCTTTTTCCACCACAACTTCCCCGTTTGCAAAAAATACTGCGGCATAACGGTTTTCAAACTGCCTGATCCCTTCCCGGAAGACCAAGTCATACAGTTTTCCATGCCCAATTCCAGATAGTTGCGCGATTATCTCGAACGGGTAGCGCTTGGAAATGGTATGGACGATTCTGCTTACATCCTTTGGGTCCGTTCCGTTTATGCCTGCCCTTGGTGTAACAGCCTCAACTTCCCATTCATCCGGAAAAAATGGCTGGATCAACTTTTCCAGCTCCTGCTGAATTTGATACATTTCAAACTGCGAAAAGCGGCTGTCAATTTCCTGCCAGACAACGATTGCACCTGACTTTTGACTAAGTAGTGATAGACATTCCACTGCTTTTTTTACTGAGTATGTAATGGTTTCTGAAGTTAATGTCCACGGCACACGCTTCGTGATGCCAGCTTGTTTTAAAATTTTCCCGTCCAGAATTACTTGCGGAACGAGCAGTTCATCCGCCACTCCTACCAACTCCCCCTTGCAACACTATTTTGAAAAAATTATACCATATTAATACAGAGTGGTTTTGGTAAGGGGTTTGGACTTTTTTATATTAATAGACTTGTTCCATTCTCCAAGAGTGATGCAGGTTCACTTTAATCTTTGTAAAAAAATAATAATGGGACACAGGGACAGGTCCTTGTCCCTGTAAGAATTCAAGGGACGGATAACCTCCGTCCCTTTCCAATTATTCTGCTATTTGCATTCTATAAATGTACACATCATCGTAATATGCGGTCGTTACCCATGCGTTAGAGCTAGATAACAAGATCCGTACATAAGCAGCATTCTCTGGTGCGGTAAAATAGAATTCCTTTTGTAGCCATTGGCCTCTTGGAGAATCAAATATAATTCCTAGACCACTTGTTATTGATAGTTCCTTTCCATTATTATCATAGTAACGAATTTGATATAATGTACGACTGCTACTAAATGCGTTACCTGTGTCTGGATTAATTGGTGGATCTCCTAAATAAACATTGGCACCTGTTGTGTAAGTTACACCTATCTCAATTTCAATCAAATCAGATTGTAAAGCTGTGTATTTGGAAGTAGTTGCATCAACAAGTTTTAAACTGTTATCGCCTGATAAGGATTGCTCTTCTGATAGTTCAAGAGACGTGTAGCCTTCTGTTCCATCTCTTAGCGACCAACCGTGGATAAAGTCATCTTCACTCAAATCCTCAAAATCCGCGTTCTCCACCTCTAAAAATTGTTTGATAGTGTCTCCCGAACGGTAGACATTAACCGTTGAATTAGCCAAAATTCCTTGATATTCTGCTGTTACAACTACCTCTCCCCGCTCCATCCCAGTAATATCAAGTCCCTGTACGAAAGCATGTGCATCATCTGTAATTGTTAATTGTACCCCGTCATGAAGATTTCGTTTTTCCACATTGCCATTATTTACATTTTTATAGTATCCAAAAACTGTTGCGGTGGCTGTTTCTCCTACTCGTAAATTTATTGGTAGAGTTAACTCCAATCTAGTTAAAAGAAAGCTAGATACCACTACTTTAACTTCAGCTGTCTTCCCAGCATATTCGGCAATGACAACCTCATTTCCATCCTGCACTGCTGTCAATTTATTTCTATTTAATTCAACAATATCTACTGAAGCTGTGGTGAAGCTTGTTTCATTGGTAACATCCTTCTTAATTGGTCCATATTCAGCATACACCGTAAATACCTTTTCCTCTCCGACAGCCATTTCAATTTTTTCAGGCTTAATTGATAAGTTGGTTAATTCATAAACGGTAATCTTCGGTACTTTCATAGTAACAAAGCCAATGCCAGGTTTGGTAACGACAACCGTATATTCATGTTCACCAATCTCCGGTGATGGTATCACGAGCTCCACTGGTTTTTCCCCAGCACCTACACCAGTAGCAAGAATGGTACTACCCTCTCTCACCTCAACGGTAGTTCCCTCCGCAGCCAATATCGATAATGATACATCTGAACCAACGGCAACATCATAGCTCGATGATGGAATTAGTTCTACAGTTGGCAATTCCCTTGGGTCAACAGTCGTTGAAAATGATACATCATCGTAATAAAGTTCATCAAGCCAGCCAAAGTGACCGTTTAATACAATCCTCGCGTCTACTGCACCTTTAGGGGCTAAGCTTGTATGCTTAACATGAAACCATTCATGTCGAGAGAGTGTTATTTTACCTTCATCTAGTCCCTCAACTGCTATCAAATCCCCTAATTCATTATAAAAATAGACTCCGACAAATGCCGACGGTTTCATTTTACTAGGATGCTTTCCATCACCCGATAAGAACACGTTAGCCTCTACCGTATAAGATTTCCCTTCCTTTACTTCAATTTCATCAGATAAAAATTCTGTTTTTCCTCTTGCTTGATTGGTTTTTACTTGTAAACTATTCTTACCTGATAAGGCATATAATGTTGAAATAAAAGAATCCTGGGATTTACCTTTTGTTAATGTCCAACCAGAAAGCTCTTTTTCTTCAAAACTAGCATTTTTCACATCTAAAAAAGATTTCACGGGTTTCGGCTCAACAACAGTAATCACCTGTTTCGTTAATTCCTTTCCCATGTAAGTCGCAGTAAGCGTAACCTCACCAGCATGCTTCGGAATAATCTTTCCATCCTTAATTTCTACTTTTTCTGGATTTGATACAGAAAACTCCACATATTTTGTAATGTCTACTATCCAATCATAAAAATCTGCTGAAACAGCTATTTCTTGAGAAACTCCAATGGTAGCTGTATCCGGAATAGAGAAGGTTAAATTTTCTGGGAGCTCCCTTAGCTTTTTCATCACTTTGGTAGCTTGAGCAAAATAGACCTCATTGTCCTGATTCATCGTAAAAATATTTACTTCATTTTCTACTAATTGTTTACTCTCCATTGTTTTTGGATTTAGGACGGTTAACCTACTTCCAACATTCGTATACAATAATCCATCCTCACCAAAATAAAGCTTTACTGGACGCCAGCGACCATAATTAGTTATGTCTGGATAGACATTTTTCGATTTCACCACTTGATACGTTACTGGGTCAAAGGCAAAAATAAACCCATTTACAGCTCCCCAAATCAATCCATCTGGTCCATTTGTCAAACCACTTATCATCGGAATAGTTGTACTTAATCCATCAATCTCTAAATTCCACTCATGAATTTTTTGCCTTTTTGACATGTCAAATGCAAATAATTTTGCCTTACTAGCAACAGGAGCCGAACCAAGACCACCATGGATTGTCGTGGAACCATAGACAATTCCATCCTTATATGTTAAACCTGCAATACTTTGGTTCTGCACAATGCCTGGGTACACATCATACTTTCCACTTTTAGGATCATAAATGGTTAATGCACCTTCATGCTTTGAATAGCCTGCAATCGTTCCAATTAATAATTTTTCGCCTCCTTCACGAAGTACAAATGGACGATCCTGGCCATTGTCAATTTCAAATAAGAAATCTGGCCCTGATTGTGGGATTTCCTGCGATGTATTCCAACCAAAAATCTCAGCACCTGGATAGAGGCCAAAATACATGGTTTCTCCTACACTTCCAAATCCCTCAGCCTGTGCCAGAGAAAAGTTTGCTAGCTTATCATCATTTGTTGGGTCATAGGTTGCTCCCTCTGTCCCCATATAGCTACTAATATAAATCTTCCCGTCAGGTCCTTTTTCAATTGCTTGTAAGTTTAGTGGATTTCCGTCTACTAGAGTTGGCAAAACCACTTTTTTCTTCTCATTTGGATCATACAGCACAACCTTTCCATCATACGAAATGGTTACCATTGCCTTGCCGTCAAATGCTGTCTGATTCGCAACATCCATCCATTTACTGGAACGAATAGATCCGTCAAAAGGCATGGCGATTTTTTCAGTGAGCGTTTCTACATCAATTTCCCACATATTGCCGTCTTTCTTACTTGTATAAACTTTTCCATTATGAGCCCCCGTTACTGCCATTAAGCCACGAATATTAGAGAAAGCAGTATCCCGCCATTTCTGCGCATCTAGATCATAAACATGCATCGTGAACGGTCCGTTGAAAAAGGCAAATAAATAATGGTTTACTACTGTCATCCCATATACTGCTCCCATACTATTAAACTTACCATTATAGATTGCATTCTCAGGTGAACCTGGAAGTTCAATGCGCTCTTTTTCTTTTGTTACAGGATTAATCTTCCAAACTCTTCCATTAGTCGAACCTGTTCCTGCATAGATATATCCATCATAATAGGCGATTGAACGAATATAGTTTTCACTGGAGTCCACCGCTTCACCGAGTAAATCCGTTACTTCAAGTGTACTAGCATCAACCTTGAATACACGCCCCCCGATAGATGCAGAGTAGATACCTCCATAAACATTGCCATCCTCATCGGAAGTAAGGCTCCAGATTGATTCAGTACCATTAATTGGGATACCGAGGTCGGTTACTTCTTTTGTTTCAGGCGAGTAAACAAATAATTTTTTCGAAGCTCCAATATAAACACGCCCATCAGAGGTTTTCTCATGGGACCATGCATTTGAAGAGTCTTTTAAGGGGTATGAATTTAATAATTTTTGATTATCGATATCAATCACATTAAACTTAGCAAAGTCGCCTGAAGTAGCACTTCCAGTCACCGTTGTATAAACAACATTCACACCATCTTCGACACCAAAAGTTGCATCTATCGTCTGAGCTGTTTGAATTGGGTAACCGAGATCGATAAATGTTTGGTCCGAAGCCATAGTTGTTGAAATAGTTTCATTTGTTGTGTTAGGTGTAGTTTCAGAGATACTAATCTCACCAGTTGATTGTGATTCTTTTGAGCCTACAAAAGCATAAACATTCGTCAAAGGCTCTCCAACAAGAAGTAGTACAACAAGAAAACTAACCAAACCTTTTAAAATTAACCTTCTCAAATTGAAATTTCCCCCTTTGATTTGTTTTTTTCGTGATAATCTGTAATTTATATTTCTGTATTCATCTGCAACTCATAGTAGTTGTCCACTATATTAAATGTATGGGCAAATCGATGTCTATTCAATGTCTTTAGGAGAGTATAGAAGAATTATTACTGAATAGGTGGAATGGGTCTATCCCGCCCACTCATCGGTGGAAAACAATTAGGGTAGGTACATTGTCTTTCATAGCTTTTTAGGAGTCGTTAAGACTGCACGCTTCATAATTGTTGAGAAAAAGCAACTATTTTCTGCCATCCCAATCCCAATCATCATCACAAGAACCATACCGAGTGGAGGAAAAGAGGTAAAGTTTGTCACTGAATTTAGTAAAATTGAAACTAGACCATCCCCAGTAACGAGATTAATTGCCTCTACCGCTTCCCCTGTAGTGGGATGTGTTGCCGATACATTGAATAACGATGCAATATAGGATGAAATCAAGGTAATGGCACAAAGAATAATAAACAAAACGATTGGATCGGGTAACTTATTCCCTGCGTACTCAATCGAGTTCAGCATTCGATTAAAAAATGTTTTATTTTTTTCGTTGTAGTCTGCGACATACTGTCCCCCTTCAGTGATTAATCGTCTTATCAAAGTTTTGTACCTTAACTGTAACTAGAGAAATATCAACAATATCTCCATCTGCTCCATACTTCGGCATTTCAATCCAGTCACCCACGTCAGCGTAGTTGGACTGCCGGACCTATTACTGGTGTTTAAGCTTTTGAATGGTTGCACTCTTGGATGTACTCAGTTTTTGGGGGAGGAATGGAGTTTGTCCTGAAAAACTGAAAAACTGTCATGAAAAGTTTGGGAAATGTCCTGCATTATACGGGAAATGTCCTGTATTTCGTGAAATCTGTCCTATATTTTTTAAAATGTGTCCTAAGCTTTCATTCACGTAAGGGGGTGATTGCATGAAGCTTATGTAGTCAAAAAAATCGACCATATAAAAATCCATCCCCTTCTGCAACGATGGGGATGGATTATAATTTTTTCGCTTAAAATGTCCTTGCCAGGTCCTTTGCGCGGTTAATTGCATCCTGTTTGATTTCTTGCGCGCGGTCTGGGTACTGGTTATGGCCTTCGACAAATAAACCTTCAAAGTTCTTGATGCCAAAGAATTGCATGATGATCCCGATATAGCGGTGTCCCATTTCCAGAGCTGCAGCAGGTCCTTCGGAATACACTCCGCCACGGGCCTGGATATGCAGTGCCTTTTTCTCGCCAAGGAGCCCGATTGGTCCCTGCTCGGTGTATTTAAACGTTTTGCCTGCTACGCAAATAGAATCAATATACGCCTTCATGACAGGCGGGAAAGAGAAGTTCCAGAGTGGTGTGACAAATACATATTTGTCTGCTGCGACAAACTGATCGGATAGTTCACCGAGCCTTGTGACTTTTTGTTTTTCCTCTTCGGACAATTCATCAAATGACGAACCTGATTGAAGCTTACCCCAGCCGCTGAATACGTCAACATCAATTTGCGGAATATCTTCCTTATATAAGTCGAGATAAATCACTTCATCATTAGGATTCGCTTCTCTGTACTGTTCGATGAATGCTTTTCCGACCGCCATACTGTATGATACGGTATCGTCATGTGGATGTGCCGTGATGTATAAAACCTGAGCCATTTGCTATACCTACCCTTCAAATATGTTCTGACCTGATTATCATTCCTCAAATTTTGAATGATAAACATTGAACGGCAGGAGATTCAATACACATCCTTATTCATAAACACATAAAACGATATAAATAGAGCGGCGGCCCACCATGCAAGCAACACACCCAGCGAGAACGATAGCGTCATTCCTTCTATCGGCGGGGCTGTCCCGTTCATATAATCAGTCAGGCGCAGATTCACCATAAAAAAGTACTTGGCCGATTCCCATGAAGAAACCATATTGCTCAAAATCGCTCCGGAAATAAGGGCTGCCAGCATGATACCCATTCCGGCAGCCGTGCTTCTGATCAGCACTGACAGCATGAAAGAAAGTGTCCCGACCACGATTGCCACAAACCAGACAAGGCCAAACTCCATCAATAAATATTGCCATTGATCAATTAGCTTTACACCCGATGTATCAAGCGTCGAGCCCGATGCCGTAAAACCAGTCAGGACTGGTGCCTTCCAGCCGCCGAAACCGAATACAGTGCCGGAAATTACATAAGATAGGATACCCATGAACGCTACAATCATAGACACTGATAGGCAAAGGGTGATGTACTTGCTTAGCAGCACACGCCATCGCCGTACCGGCCTTGTCAGCAGCAGCTTGATAGAACCTTGACTGTGTTCGGAAGAAACCAGGTCGCTGGCGATGACCATGACCATCAGCGGCAGGAACAAGTCAATTGAGTTTTCAATGAACATCCGCATGAAGGTTGGAGCCCCTGGTTCGGATGGATTGATGTCGTGATCCAGGTAATATTGCTGCTGCTGAAGCCTGATTTGCAGCTCACTCTTCCACTCCTCGCTTAATCGGTTTGAGGACAGCCTGTTTTGAATATCTATAATTTGCTGCTGAAGGATGGTCTTCCAGTCTGTCGTTCCCATGCGTTCTCGCTGTGTTTCAACCTCTTTCATCTGGGCATAGGTAAACATGGCGACGAGGATTCCGATGATGGCGGCAATGATTAGCAGCCTTCTCTTAGCAAGAAGCTTGAGCATTTCGTTATAGACAAGCTTAATCAATTGTGTCACCCCCGGTCAGCTCAAGGAACAGGTCCTCAAGCACGGGCATTTTCCGGTTCATTTCCGAAACCTCAACACCAGACTGAACAAGCTTCCGATTCCAATCCGCTGCTTTTTCAGCACTATATTCAGTTAAAATAGCTCCATCATTCCGAATCTCGATTTCCGTTAAGCCGCCAAGGATCCTTTTCCCTTCTTCAAGTGGCGAAAGCCTCCAGACAATCCGTTCCCGGTTTCCGAGTAAAACATCAACTGAATCGGTCTTGATAACTGACCCTTTGGAAATGATGGCGACACGGTCACAGAGCAACTGGATTTCACTCAATAGATGGCTTGAGACAAGGACACTCAAGCCTTCCTGCTCGGCCAGGTACCGAATAAATTGACGCATTTCGCGGATTCCCGCAGGGTCAAGGCCATTCGTCGGCTCGTCCAAAATCAACACACTAGGACTTCCGAGAAGTGCCTGTGCAATCCCTAGCCGCTGGCGCATTCCAAGTGAGTAAGTTTTAACCTTGTCATAAATCCGTTCTTTCAGACCGACAAGCTCGGTGACCTCAGCTATCCTTTTTTCACCGATTCCATCGAGCATTCTTGCAAAATGGGCAAGATTATCATAACCGGAAAGGTACGAGTAAAGCTCGGGGTTTTCAACGATACAGCCCAAATTACGCATCGCCTTTGAAAAATCCTTCTGGATATCATAGCCGCATACCGAAATAGCACCCGATGTCGGCTTAATCAGACCAACAAGCATCCGGATTGTGGTTGTTTTTCCCGCTCCATTCGGTCCGAGAAAACCGAAAACTTCTCCTTTGTGCAGTTCAAAAGAAATTCCCTTAATGATTTCCTTTTTACCGATTCTCTTTTTCAAATCCTTGACTGAAAGTGTCACTGTATCCATCATTTTTCCCCCTCCCACGTCACGAGCGCCGAAACCCGCTCGGCAATCAGCTTGTATCCCTCTGTGTTAGGGTGAAATTTATCAGTATACAAATAATCGTTTACATTTAATTCAAACAAGTCAAATGTTGGCACAAAAACAACCTTATCAAACTGAGCAGCGAGCTCGGCAGTTGCAAAGTTCCAGCTCCGGACGATCGCTGACATTTGCTTGCCTTCCTCAAACTCTATAAACGGATTGTACAGTCCGATAAAAAAGACGGTCGCATCCTTATTGGCCGTTCTAATTTGCGTGAGAATTGTTTTTGCATTGGCCAGGTAGTCCTTCTGGATTTTTTCAGGGTTCCCCGAGTCAAATTCCACAAGACCCTGCCCGCCTCGAAACAAATCATTACCGCCAATTGTAATCAGGACAATATCGGCCTGTGACAGCTGCCGCTGGACTTCAGCCTGCTTTACCTGCTCGGCAAGCTGTTTTGAACGCTGACCATTAATGCCAAGGTTTACAAGCTTTACATCCTCATCCGCGCGCTTATTCATACTGTCAATTAAATATCCAACATAGCCTCTTCCCGCTGCATCTCCAGTCCCCCTCGTTAGAGAGTCACCCATTGCCACGACCTGAAGCCCATCCACATCCTTGGCAGGGACTTTTTCTGTTGGTTCCTGAACCAATAACTTTCCGCTGGCCCCATAATAATCGGCAACCGCCCATACAAGACCGCCGAACCATAGCACTAAAAATAGTGCCGAAGCTACAGTCCAAATCCATACCGTCCGTTTTCCCAAGAAAACCATTCCTTTCTAAAAACTTCCTATTTCAATTTAACCATAGAAGGAAGGTGATTCAAACTGCGGAAGCTTGGTGGCGATTGGTTTGAGATGGTTTTTTTGCCTCGTCGGCCAATTTTTCAAAAAAAATGGCTTTCCGAAGTTTCGGAAGCCGTTTCTATCTTATTAGGTTCATTAATTTACGTCGCAGTCTCCAGCCCCATCCGGAGATTCGGGTGCTTGATTTACCTGCGAGGTATGCTGAGGCCAGCAGTATTAGCAAAACTATGCTGGTGCTGAGCAAGAATTTCTTAATTTCTTCATTATAGATCTCCCAGCCTGGGCCGGCGAGGTTGCCGATTAAAATGTAGGCTGATGACCATATGAATGCGCCGATAGCGGTGCATATGCAATAAAGCTTGGGCGGGAATTTGGTGATGCCGGCGAAGTAGCCGATGGCATGCCTTGCTCCGGGTATAAAGAAGACCAAAATTAATAGTTTGTTACCGTATTTGTTAAACCATTTTGCGATTTTTTCAATGGTTGAGATTTTAATGTATACATAATGGCCGTATTTAGCTATGAATCCATAGCCAAGCTTTTTTCCGATCCAGTAATTTGCGATCATTCCGGTGAATGTCCCGATAGTGGCGATTGCGATGGTTGCCAGCCATTGAAGTTCCCCTGTAAAGGACAAATAGCCGGAATAACCGAGAAGGGCTTCTAAAGGAACAGGCAGAATAATCATTCCTAGTGCCATTGAAATGAATAGGAACATATAGCCGTATTCATTCATGAAAGCTACTGCGTGCTGCACAAGTCCTTCCCCCTCCAAAATTAGACAATTTTGTCATTAGGACAACATTTCAACTATAGTGCTCGGTTGTTTATTTGGCAATGGAAAATTTTTCTTGCTGGTGGTAAGATGGACAGGACTAACTTGTACATTATATGCTCGGCAATGCCAGGATAGGCGTGAAAGTTGGCATTGGCAGCAAGAAGCGCCTGGTGAGTGTTTAATTCACCAGTTTCAGAGGGAAGATAGACGTATATACCAACTGTGTTAGGAGTGGCATGAATGAAAAAAGGATTTATGGGAGTTGGGCTGGTCATCATCGGCATTATTGTCGTACTTGGCATTATGCTCGCATCGAGTTACAACGAGTTTGTCAATGCTGAGGAAAATGTTGACCAATCATATGCACAAATCGAGAACCAACTGCAGCGGCGACTGGATTTAATACCGAATTTGGTAAATACGGTTAAAGGTTATGCGGCTCATGAGAAGGAAACAATCCAAGCAATTTCTGATGCCCGTGCAAGGCTGGCGGGAGCTCGCAGCCCAGAGGAAGAAGCGACAGCGAACGCCGAGCTTTCGGGTGCACTTAGCCGCCTCCTTGTTGTTGTAGAAAATTATCCAAATTTGAAGGCGGACGCTCAGTTCCGGCAACTGATGGACGAGCTGGCAGGAACCGAGAACCGGATTGCGGTTGCCAGGAAGGATTACAACGACGTCGTAGCTGTTTACAATAAAAAGGTTAAGCAGTTCCCTGGTGCATTTGTCGCCGGAATTACCGGTTTTGATGAGAAGGAATATTTCCGCGCCGACCCTCGTTCCCAGGAAGCACCTGAGGTTGACTTCGGAGGCAACGGATAATGAAACGCTGGAAGGCCGCAAGCGTTTTTGCGCTGCTAGTCCTTCTCCTGGTTGGAAGCGCGAATGTGTTTGCAGCTGCTGGGGATATTCCGTCACCACGTGGAGATATTTATGTCCAGGATTTTGCCGATATCCTCAGCCAGGACGAAGAGCAGCAGATTCGCGGCTGGGGCAGGCAAATTCAAAGTGGTGCTGCGGGAGCCCAGGTTGCGGTCCTGACAGTCGATACAATTGGCGATCGCGATATTGAAGGATATGCAAACGAGGCATTCAGGACATACAAGCTTGGCCAGGCTGGCGAGGATAATGGGGTTCTGCTGGTGCTCGCTTTACAGGAAAAGCGAATTCGGATAGAGGTTGGCTACGGTCTTGAAGGAATCATTCCGGATGGGAAAGCCGGAAGAATCCTGGATTCGTATGCGATTCCTTCCCTTCAGGCTGGCCGCCCTAATGAAGCGGTGATCAATACGTATCAGGCGCTTGGCAATGAAGTGATGAGCGGTTTTGATGCAAGCGGCAATCCGATACCGCAGCCAGATGCCGCCGGCCAAGGACAGGATACTGGAATTCCAAACTGGCTATTCATTCTAATCGTTGCTGGTTTAATTATCCTCGATATGGTGTTTTTCCGAGGTACCTTCACCTTCCTAATCCTTTCGATGATCGGCCGTGGCGGTGGTGGAGGCGGCGGTTCAATTGGCGGCGGTGGAGGCTCGTCCGGTGGCGGCGGTGCCAGCCGTGGGTGGTAAGTTTAATGGTGGGCTGTCCAGTTCGTTGGGCAGCTCGTTTTGATTTTGGGTGGGCTGTTCGGATGAGTGGATGAATTTTTGGATGTACCGACCGGGTAAGTGTACGATTTTAATAGAGCAAGAATATGGGCTGCCATCAATAGGCAGCCCGTTTTCGTAGTGTGGTGTGGTGGTGGGTTCGGTTTGTAAATTACTGAAAATTCTCGTTGTCGTAATCCTGCTCTTTCAGAATTCCCATTTCTCTGATGTGCTGGCGTGCTTCGGCATCGCCAAACCGGTAGATCATTGCGTAAATCGTCTCCATCGTAGAATCGTATTCGGCATTTTCGTTTTCCGAGAAGGTATGGTATTCCTGAGCAGGTTTATGCGTTCTCGCATACCCTTTTAAGTCCGCCTTGTAATTCTCCTCAAACAGTTCTCGCAAATCCTGGACCTCGTCCTCATTTGCCATTATCGTGAACGTATTTTCCGCAGTCGGCTCTTTCGTAATCTCTCCTGTTTTAATATCGACAAAAAACATTTGCTTTTCCAGCATCGTCTCAGCTCCTATTCCACTTCTTCTATGGTGTACTTTTACCACTATGTTGGGATTTCTAACCCTTTTGGGAATTTTTGTACGGGAAAGAATAGCGAATGAGAGAGGGTTGGTGGTAGATGCGGCCTTTCGTCTTGCCTGAAGTTGGGAGGTTCATGGAGGTGAGGATGTGATATATCTTTTTATCATCATAGATTTGAAGAAATTCTTGTGCCTGTTTGCTTGTAATCTGAGGGGAAATCAACAGGAAGTAATCCTCTATTGCCTGATGGCTTACGTTTTTGGAAAGCTTATTGCACATCTTGCAAAACCATTTCCGATTATCTTGTTTAACTGGTATATGATTACAAAACGGGCATTGTGGGCCGAAAAGCAGATCCTGTTTAGAGATTGAAAACATTTGGAGGACATCTTGCCTTAGCTGAGTGTGGTCCGAAAGCATTTTATCTTTTAACATGTTTAGGGAAGATTCGTCTAAATAAATTTGTTTATGTTTCCTTTCGATCACTTCCACTTTTTCTACTAAGCGAATGGAGTGGATTACCTTCTGATGGGCTTCAAAGTAGTTTGGATCAGACTTGAGTTTTGCGGCAGAATTGCTCATAACAACAAAAAATTCAAGCGGTATGTCGGGGAAATCGTTTTTTCTGAACCAATCTTTTAACTGCAGGAGCTGAAGCTTGACCTGGGAAAGAGGATTTGAGTATAAGTTGATTTTTCCATCTTTGTCTTGTGTAACCTGGCTAAAATTCTTCTCGAAGGTTATCTCTCCAGCCCAAGTTTTAATTTCCAGAATCAAAGCGAAAGAAGGGGTAATCAAAAGTGTATCAATTTGAAAATAAACACCATTTACTTTTAATCGAATCCCTTTAAAAATACTGAACTTTTCTTCCTTTAAATACTTAAGGTAAAAGTCCACTGCTTTCTCACCGTTATATCCAGCACTATATGTTCGATACGACTCCTCAACCTCCATTCTCTTATGATGTGTTTTTGGAAGCCTCCTTAATAACGCCTCCAACATTAAGAGAATTAGTGGTACGGCTCTTTCTAAAACTACCAATATGCATCCCTCCTCTTTTCTGGGTAAAATTCTGCATACACACCCTTAATTCCTTTATAAGCTTATGGTCAAATGTTACAAAATAGTGCATATTTCATTGATTTGAAAATTTATCGACCGTTTTCACACTTTTTCCCCCTGTACGAATTATTTTTCACCCTCTTTCAACATTTTTCACCCTCAACGAAGTATATTTCGAAACTATTCACCATTCAGACACAAATGGAAACACATAAACACCACCAAGCGGATGGAAATTCAATTATTGTCCGGCAATCCATTACTAAGCTTAAATAGAATTCGTACTCTATTACTCTTTGGAAATTTTCCGACCGTTTTCACTCTTTTTTTCACCCTGTACGAACTATATTTCCCCCTCTTCCACACTTTTTTCACCCTCAACGAAGTATATTTCGAAACTATTCACCATTCAGACACAAATGGAAACACATAAACACCACCAAGCGAACGAAAACCCAGCCACATAATAAAACCGCCACACCCAATAAGGTGTAGCGGCCACATAAACAATCAATCTACTAATTTCCTTTACCCATAAACGGCCACCAGTTGGCTTTGCCAAACATTTTGACCATTACCGGCACGAACAACGGCAGGATGAACAAAGCATATAAAATTAAACCAATTAGTAGAATCGTTGCAATTTGAAGCAATGAGAGAACTCCCGATGGCATCATCGCGGCGAAGGTTCCGCCCAGGATGACGGCAGCGGAAATGATAACAGTCCCCATCTTTTTCATTGCCTCCAAAATTGCGTCTTCAACGCGCATCGCCTTGAACTCGTTGAATCGGTCCATCAGGAAGATGCTGTAGTCGATTCCGAGCGCAATCAAGATAACGAATGCAAAGAACGGAACCGCCCAGCTGATACCGGAGTATCCAAGCACGTTAACAAAGATTGATTCGGAAATTGCCATTGATGTGTAATAGGTCAAAATCAGTGAACCAATCAAGTAAATCGGCATGATGATTGATCGGAACAAGATCATCAGGATCAGGAAGATGCCGCTAAGCATGAAGATTACAGTGCGGGAATAATCCTGTCCGGATATTATATTCAAATCATTATGCATACTAGATACGCCGCCTATAGCAACATCGGCATTCTCGAGGCCGGTATCCTTAACCGCGCGCTCTACCGCTTGCTCCAAAGGTTCAACAGAGTTAATCGCGTCATTGGAGTATGGATTGACGTCAAAGACAACATCCATCGTCATCACTTTGCGGTCTGAATTCATATAGGCATCTAACGCTTCGTCAAACTCGCCGCTAGCAAGTGCCTCCTCAGGTACATAGAAGCCATTGCGCTCATTGGCAGCAACCTCATTCAAATATCCCTGTGCATCCTCAAGCCCGTCAGCAACTTGATTTAAACCATCGGTCCCTTGCTCAAGGCCATCTGTCAATTCACCAAGCTGGCCGCCGATCTGTTCAAAACCATTCAAAAGCTGTTGCTGTCCATTGTTAATGCTGGTCAATCCGCCAGTAAATTTCGGGAGGTTTCCGACAATTTGTCCCTGGCCATTAGCCAATTGGTCGAGTCCAGCCTGCTGCTTGGAAATGCCTTCAATCAGCTGCTCCATTCCGCCAATAAGTTTTTCTTCACCGTCAATCAGCTGTATGAGGCCAGCATTCGCCTCAGAGATTCCACCCTGGACCTTTGCAAGCTCACTGTTCAACTGGTTCAACCCGGATTTCAAGCCACGCTCAGGGTCATTTATATAACCTAGTGCGGTCAGTACATTTGCTTTCAAATCAGCATAGTTCTTATCAGCCAGTGCCCCCATTGCAGCCGGGTTTTTCTCAAGCTCAGTCATATTATTATTAGCAGCAACTAGTAAGCCCTCAACATCCTGCAGGCCTCCAGCGACGCCCTGGTAGCCATTATGCAGCTCTCCGACGCCAGATGCAATGGACTTATAGCCTTCTAGCAATCTCTTATATTCAACAAGCATTTTTTCAGAGCTTGCCTTCGCTTCAGCAAGGCCGCTGCGGATCTGCTCAGATCCAGCCGACCCCGCCCTGATCCCATCTTCAATTTTCGCAAGATTAGTCTGGACCACTCCCATATTGCTCTTTAATTCATTCGTACCCTTAATCAGTTCAGAGATTCCATCTGAAGTCTCTTTAAGCTTCGGTGCTGAAGCAGAAAGCTTTTCTTCTGCCTCAGACAAACCGCCACTGATTTGCTTGATGCCGTCATTTCCTTCGCCAAGGCCTTCACTAAGTGACTTGGCCTGGCCGGATACGTACAACTCATCAATCGGTTCACCAGTCGGGCGCGTGACCGAACGGACTGTTTTTACATTGTCAACCTTGGCAATTTCTTCACTGATTTTTTCAGCCACGGCCAAATATTCTGGCCTATCAAGCGGTTCATCATTCTTAATGACAATTTGGGATGGCATCGATTCGCCAGGGCCAAAACCATCGGAAATGATATCGAATGCTTTGATTGAATTGAACTCGTCGCCAATTTCCTCCAGAGAATTGAAGGAAAGCTCCCCTTCATACGTGAACAAAAACGGAAGTGATACGGCCAAAACTATCAGCAACGCAATCAATGGACGTGCCAGCGCAAACGAACCGACAAACTTCCAAAGTCCGCTATCCTTATGTTCAAGCGTTCCTTTAGCCGGCCAGAACAGCTTACGTCCAAATACCGCCATGAAAAACGGAACGACTGTAACGAGCGCAAGCATCAGTACACCGACACCGACCGCTACTGCAGCTGCAGACTGGTACAAAACAAATTCAGAGAAACCGATAGAAGCAAACCCTACCATGACGGCAAGAGCGCTGAAAAATACAGTTTTGCCTGCTGTTCGGTACGTTGTAACAATGGCATCCCCAATAGATTCATGATGCTGCATTTCTTCTTTAAAGCGGCTCATCAACAAAATGCAATAGTCAGTACCAATCCCGAACAGGACGGCGACAAGGAATATCTGCGTGAATGTAGACAGCGGGAAATCCACCTTGTCTACAAGAATTGCAACAATCGATTGCGAGGTGAGATAACTTAATCCTACCGCAATTAGCGGAATGACCGGGGCCATCACTGATCGGAACACGAGCAATAATACGACCAGGATGAACACAACTGTAATTCCCTCTGTCTTCTTCAAGCCTTCCTGCGAATTCGTGACCAGGTCATCGGCAACCATCCAGCTTGATGTATAATAGTGATCCATTTCAACACCATCAAGGGCTTCATAAAGGCCATTCGTTACCTCTTTTGCTTCGCGGCCAGCCAAATCAACCTTAACAGAGACAAGAATGGTCTTGCCATCCTTGGATACGAGCTGGTCCTTAAGAGAACTTTCATTGAAGTGGGACATCACTTCTGTAATCCCAAGCTTTTCCTTTTGCGCCTCGAGCGCGTTTACACCCTTCTCGGCTTCAGCAAAATCACTGTCTGTAAGCTTTTTATCACTATGGAAAACAAGCGCTACCTGAGACTCATTACCTGCTGAATCCTCTTTCTGGGCTTCGCTTAAAATCTCTTGAGCCAGTGTGGAGGAATATCCATCTGGAACGGATATCTGCCCTTTTTCGCGGACGAGTTCCTCCATGTTCGGTGCAACTATGACCAGTACAGCAATAATCGCAACCCATGCAGCCATGACCAGCCATTTAAATTTAAGTATATGTTTCATGTTATTACTCCCCCAGGTGATTACTTTCCATCTCTGTCAAGATCCCGGATAATTTTTCATACGTATTAATAAATACACGTATTTCTTCCTGATCGAATTTGGTTATGAACGATTCAACAAGACTGTAAATACGCTGCTCAGTTTCTTCAAAAAGCTTAACACCTTCTTCAGTCAAGGTAAGATAAATTACCCTTCTGTCCTCTTGATTGCGGGTCCGCCTTACAAGACCTTTATCAGTAAGCCGAGTGATAATTGCCGTGATTGCACTTTTGTTAACACCAAAGATTTCGGCAAGCTCAGAAGAAGTGCATTCGTCTCTTTGGCGGATGTATCTAAGTGTATAATGCTGATCCTGTGTCAGGTCACTGCCAATTTCACTCTTTATCATCATTTCTGCCTTTTTATTAACTGAAAACGAAACTGCGATATAGCGGTCAATCAGTTCCTTAAGCGCTTTTTGATCCAATTGGAGATGCCTCCTTTTGAAATTAGTTAAACTGTTTAACTATTCACCTGTATAACTATATTCACTCAGCCTAAAAATGTCAATCTGGCAAAAAGAATTTTAAAAAAAACAAAAAGCTGCCCAACGCGGTCAGCTTGTTTGTTAAAACTTCTTATTCATTCGTTCCCTTTCGAACGTGCTAAAAACAATCGGTTTGCCTTTCTCCACCATCTTCCGCCCTTTTGCAAAGACATCTTGAATCTCGAGTGTATGCGGGTCCACAATAACTAGGTCCGCATCACGCCCCTTCTCAATGTATCCCTTCGTTTTCAGCTGAAGGATGTCAGCTGGATTGGCTGTAATAACCCGGAGTGCTTTCTCGATTGGTACATCTTCCTCGAGAATCGCATCCTTCACTTCCTCATACAGATACTTTTGAAGTCCGAGCTTATACCCATTCTGGTTGCCTTCTTCATCGTAAGTGGGCAGCGAAATCATGCCGTCCGAAGTGAATGTAACGTTTTCGAGAGGGATTCCTTCATCAACTACCTCCTTCAGCCCCTTAGAGCATTTAATCTCAGTCGTTTTGAGAGATTTATAATCCGTGCTTGTTGTAAAATCAATATAACCGCCTTTACGTGCGTAGTCCTTCGCTTCTTCAAAAAGCTCACGGTTTCGGTTAACATGGGTCACCTGAAACTGGGTGATTGGGATATTGGTTTCGTCTATAACCTGATTAATTAATGATAGTTTATCCGGGCCAGTTCCAACATGGATATTTAATATCCCTGCCTTGCCAATCATCTTTCCGCCAGTCATTGCTGCTGCTGCAATTTTCGAAATGTCTTCTACAGTAGGCTGGGATGACCGTTCATCCGCAATCGCTATTTCCCCAACTCCAATGATTTTCGCTACCAGAATGATGTCATCTTCAATTTTCCCCATCAAAGTCCGCACCGGAACCTGATAGGATCCTGTATGAATGTAGGTGCTCAGCCCTTCTTCCTCCAGCGCATTTGCTTTACCAAGCAGGCTGGCCATTGACCGGGTAGTTGAATCATCACCGATAACCCCAACGACAGTCGTTATTCCCGCAACTGTAGCATCAGTGACCATTAATTCGGGAGTCCTTAGCCTGAAGCCCCCCTCCCCGCCGGCACCCATGATATGGACATGTGAATCTATGAAACCTGGAAATATGTATTTTCCCGAAGCATCCACCACGTCAATTTCAACAAAGCTTTCAGGTACTTCTATCTCTTCTTCAATGAAACCAATCTTATCGCGAACAACCAATATATCTTTCTTCCCTAAAAAATCCGGGGCATAGACAAGCCCATTTTTTATAAGAGTCAACATTCCTATAATCCCCTGCCTTAACTGTTAATTAATGGCTTATGTACCCAAAATAATTCCGACAAAACCATCCATTAACAGACATGAAAACAGGCTCGGTTTAATTTTCCGATAAATGGATAAATTAACTAGGAATACACTTCAAAGGAGGAAACAGCATTGGAAAATGTAAATCACGCTAAAACACTTGCAATCAAGGCAGCAATGATTCTAGCCGTCATGTGGATTGTATTATCAATGTTGAACGATGTTTCATTCTTGGATGCCACGCTAATTGGAATTGTCCTTACCTTATTAGCTTACTTTACTGGCGATATGGTCGTCTTGCCGAGGATGGGCAATGTCGCCGCAACTGTTGGCGACTTTGTCATCAGCTTCCTTGTTGTTTGGGCTGGGCTCGCCATGTTAGGATACAATGAAGCCGCAGGTGAGGCATTTCTTGCTTCCTTGATTGTCGCAGCCGGTGAATGGTTTTATCATAAGTGGCTTGCTAAAGATGGAAACCTTACAACTAATCCCGCTAGAAACAGCTAAGTTGAATTGGACAGCATCGCTGCCTCTTTTAAAGGGGGCAGCTTTTATTGTTTATAGATAGCTTGAAACAGGGAACGTTTAGGTAAGAAAGAATTTCCGGAGGATTGCCAATGTGGATAAATAAACCGTTTTTTAGATATGCAACAGCCATAATTCTTTTATTAATTATCATCTTGCTATTAGGAAAAATAGACTATTTCGTCTGGCCCTTCCAAAAGCTCATCGCCAGTGTGTTTTTCCCGCTCCTGGTTTCAGGTTTTCTATATTACATTCTTCGGCCATCCGTCCGCCTGCTGTCCAGATATATGCCGAGGACTCCAAGCATTTTGGCAGTGTTTCTAATTCTTTTTGGGCTAGGTTACGCATTTGTCCATTTTGCTGGCCCTTCCATCGCCGGCCAAGTCAAACAGATTAGCAGCAACTTTCCTTCAAAAGTCGAAGAGCTGACCGATGAATCAAAGAAAATGGTTGAAGACAGCCCAAAAGCGAAAGAATCCGTCGACAAAATCAAAAGCCAGGCCGATAGCTTTTCTGGAATGTTTTTTAAGGCTGCCGAAAAGAATATTGGCAAGGTAGTCGCTTCCCTGACTGGAATTGTAACTGTCCTTGCAGTCGTGCCATTTATCGTCTTTTACCTCCTTAGGGATGGGGAGCGTCTACAGCCAGCTTTGCTGCGGATTATTCCCAATGACCGTCAGGAAGAAGGACGAACGATACTAAAGGACATTGATAAAACCCTGTCCTCCTACATCGTCGGCCAATTTATCATTGCTGTGGCTGATGGGATCTTGCTTTATGCCGGCTATCTGATGATTGGGCTTGACAATGCTCTGCTCCTTGCACTTTTTGCAATGAGCGTCGCTGTCGTCCCGTTCATAGGCCCGATTCTCGGCATCATCCCAGCCATTTTTATTGCTCTGTTAGACAGCCCGGCAATGGTCTTAAAGGTCCTTTTAGTCATGGTCGTCGTCCAGCAGCTTGAAGGTAACCTGATAACACCTAAAGTAATGGGTAAAAAGCTTGATCTGCATCCGCTCACAGTCATATTCGTCCTGCTGATTGCCGGCTCCGTCTATGGATTTATCGGGATCCTTATCGCCATACCGGTTTTCGCGGTTGTCAAGGTAACCTTCAACAATATCAGGGAATTCTTCAACCTGAAGAAAATCAAAAAGGCCATTTAGGTTGAAAATTGGCCGATGCCTTCGAGTTTAGGACTGAACACGCTGGGCCTAGCGTTTTATCAGCACTTTGTCTGGAGGATAAGGTTACCTGATATAACTTGTGGTACTAGATAAAAGTAGAAATGGTGACGGATAACATAATTAAGTTTTATTTAGATTAATCAAATTTCCAAAATCAGAGATTAATCTACATTCCGACATACCCTTGATGTATCCAGCGAGAAGGAAAAACGGACTACTAAAACAAGCCCATCCGGAAGTCACGGACGGGCTTGTTGCTATTTTTTCCAGATTCGTTTGTTTTCTACCCGTTTGGTCAAGCCGATTGAATCAAGTCTTTCCAAAAACGGAATCATGTACTTCCGCGAAAGGCCAAGTGCGGTTTTGGCGTCACCGACTTCAAACTCGGAGCCTGTTTCCGACTTAAGGGTACTTACCGCATTTTTGAAGACCTCGCCATGGTAGTAATACTGATCATCCAGCGGAACAATTTGTCCTGTTTCTTCCAGGAACCGCTTCAAGTCGGCGGAGAGTGAGTCTGGAATGCCAGCGCTTGAAAAATAGTCTGCCAGATAACGTGACTGCAGGCCGTCTTTTTTCAGATTCTCCACGATGGACTCCGCTCGCTTCTGCCAGCTTTTCGGCACGTGCGGCTCGAAGCCGGCAAGTGAGACGAATTGGCCCTTTCTCGAAAACGTTCCCTGTTTGATTCCGAGTTCTACAGTAAAATATAGTAAGTTTCGAGGAAAGGAGCGAATCATCGTCTGCAGAAGCTCGGCCTTATTCAGCCCCTGTTTCATGGAATGCTCGGCGTGATAGCTCTGGAGGCGGTCATACATATCCTCTTCAATTGAATGGATGATGGTCCGCATTGTGTATTCCTTGCCGTTGTAGAGCAGGAAGGCCTCATCCTTCAACTCCTCAGACAGTGTTTCATCGTCAAGAGCGGTCCGCTTAACCAACTCATTAAAATCGAGGCTTTTTGCTTCATAGAGGGCTGCAGTTATCCGCTCTTTCGGGTTGCCGACTTTCTTTTTCTCAAGCTCATCGATCGTTTCATTGCCAAAGCGGTACTTATTGCCGCGTGGATCGATGACCCAGCCGCCGCCGATTGTTTCCTGCGGGCTGGGCCGCCTTAGAATAAAGCGGTCGCCGCGTTTGGTCAATACTTCTTCTTCAAGCCGAAGCTGGCATAGGATTTCATCCGATTCTTCCTTCAGCTCGTTTCTGTCGAAAAAGACGATTCGGCCCATTACCTCGGCCGTTCCGATATGAAGCTTAATCGGCATACGCTGCTTGACGAGGTAGTCGAGGTCCTCTACGACCTTGAGTGCCACGTCAAGTGTCTTTGAGACGATAAAGTGTTCGGATGATACGAGGACATCACCGCGTTCCAAATCATCTTTTGCCACGTTTGAAAGATTGATGGCGACGCGTTGCCCAGCATAGGCTTTGGCTGCCTGTTTGTGATGGACTTGCATCTGCCTCGCCCTGACCTCAGTTCCCTTCGGCATGATTTTCAAGGCCTGTCCCTCTTCAACAGTCCCTTCATAGACGGTGCCGCGCACAACTGTACCTTGGCCCTTTACGGTAAATACCTGGTCGATTGGCAAGCGGAACGCTCCCCTGGCGTCACGCATTTCCTGTTCTTTCAAGGTTGTTATGACTAGCTGTTTCAACTCTTCAATGCCTTTTTTTGAAAGGCTGTCAACCAGAACAAACGGCGCTTCCTCAAAAACAGTTCCTTCAAGTTCACCAAGAATATCGTCCTTGACCAAATCGATGAATTCTTCTTCGACGCGGTCTATTTTTGTAATCGCAACAATTCCGTTTCTGATTCCTAAAAATCCGAGGATATCGAGATGCTCCCTGGTCTGGGGCATAACGCCCTCATCGGCTGCGACTACGAGCACGACAAGGTCGATTCCGGCAACACCTGCTATCATCTGGCGTATGAACCGCTCGTGGCCAGGGACGTCAATAACGGATATTTGTATTTCTTTATCTTCATATAACGGTGCAAATCCCAATTCAATTGAAATTTGCCGTTCTTTTTCTTCCTTTAGCCTATCGGTATCGACATTCGTCAATGCCTTTGTTAGCGATGTTTTTCCATGGTCGATGTGTCCGGCCATACCAATTGTGAAAAATCTTTTATCCAAAACAGCACCTTCTTCAATCGTTCTATCTATTATTGTGAATGAAACTTCTGTTTTCTTCAAGGCGAAAAACTGGACTTCATCTTTCGCTTAGCAACATCGCTCCAACTGCCCCGCAATATCCCCCTTTTTCCAGGAAAATAGGTTGTAGTCCGGCCATATCCAAATACAGCCCGAGATTTTCTTTAAGCAAGCTATTTGCAGATAAAGCACCCCCTGCAAAAACAACCTTATTTATCTTGTGGACGGCCGCAAGCTGGGAAACGAGCAGATAAATGTTTTCTGCAACCATATTGAAAAGAGCCGCGACATGATCTTCCTTGCTGGCAGAATTATTTTTCGCAAAATTGGAAGCTGTCATTTCACCAAGCAGCGGTTCATCGCCATCGCCGTATATATCTTTAACAAGCACGTCAGCATTTGTTCTGTCCCCCGCCAGGCCAAGTTCGGCAAGTTCAGAAAAATCGGCACTGCCAGTAAGAAGCCGGCCAAGCCCAATAAGAGTGCCGCCGCCTAAACCGGTTCCCCCAAGGCGGTCACACTTTCCATCACCTGAGAGAAAAATAGATGTACCGGTTCCCACGTTAACTAATAAAAAAGTTCCTAGTGCCTCACTATTTTTCAGCGAGAAAAGATGTCCTGCTCCCTCACTGACAGCATGGAATTCCGGAATAATCTCAGCTTCAGGGAAGAAATTCTTCTTCACCCATTCTCCCCTTCCTCCAGTGACAGCTATCCGCGCACCTGGCGCCATAAGCTTTAGCCACTGAAATACAGACTCAGCGTCTTCATAGCCAGATTTTCGGTAATGGAAGCGGCCCCCTTCATCAAAAACGATCTTTACCAAAGTGCCTCCAGCATCAATGCCTATCAATTTATTCATGATTTCCACCTCCGCACACTTCTTCCATTCCTATTATTATATAGGATTTTGCTTGTTGCCTGTTGAATCTTTGCTGTATATGTCACGATTCTTCCATAAACAAGACAGAATCCGGTGCTTTTTTTATGCTATTGTGAAGGAAAGCAGCACACACTCTATGACAAAAGGGAAGACAACCATGAAAAAAATGACCATAATCCTAAGCTTAACACTAGCATTACTAGTTGGATGCCAGGATGCAAACCTTGAAAAAAACCTTCCAAAGGCCAAATTCTCTATAGGAAGCTTACAGATTGATGCTGTGACACGCTCCTATACATGGGCGGAGGATGGCGATACAGATCAGGCCGATAAGGGAAAACCGGCCGAACTTACGAAAAAAAGCAAACCGGTTGAGGTCGCAGAGGCTGATTCCATTAAATTAACTTTTAGCAAAGAGCCGACGTCCCTCAAGGCAGGATTTGTTGATGACGCTTCCGGCAAGACAGATCTACAGGAGATAACAGAAGGTGTGCTGGCCGTTCCCGCTTTGCCCGAAGGAGAACATACAGTTGTCGTAAAGGCGAACTTCCAGAATGGAAATGCTGAGTATGTATTCAAAGTCAATGCTGTTGAAATTGAAGAAGTTGTCACCGACTTTGTTTACCCACAACTCCTCCCTCAAGAGCGCCATACGTACTCCATGCTGGCGGTTGGCCCGCATGATGAAAAAGCGCCGCTTGAAAACAATAAAAAAATTATTCAATATGTAAATGAAATTCTTAGCCTTCCTACCGCGAAACAAGTAAAGCTGATTTATCCTGAGCTCGACATAAAATCGGATCCTTGCTATATCCTGTTTGACCAGAAAGGGCCTGTATTCCAATCAGCAAACCTTGAAGAGTTGATCAGTTTTATTGATTCAAATAACCCTTAAAACGCTGAAGCCTTTCTCCAGCGTTTTTTCTATAGGGACTATCAATACAAAGTATAATTTTTTCCAATTGAGGGATTCTATACTTGGTGTAAACAAACTAAAAAGGAAGTGTACATTCGAGATGGGTATCTTAAGTGGAAATCCGCAAAAAGAGCCGCTTCACTACGGAGAAGTATATGGAATGTGGTCGTTTGTTGCTGGCAGCAAGGCTATGACAGCTGGATACCAAACATTCCTGAACCATATTGGGGACGAGGATTTAAAGAAGCTGGTGGAAGAAAATATTGAGGCGTGCAAGCAGCATGAAAAACGCGTTGAAGAAATTCTTAAGGAGCATGGTGTCGCCCTGCCCCCAACCCCGCCGGAAAGGCCGCTTGCCGATTTGGAAACTATTCCTCCTGGTGCGCGTTTGATGGATAATGAAATTGCAATGGCTTCATCTGCCGACCTCGCAGCTGGGCTTGTAGCATGCAGCGGAATGATTGGAAACTCGATACGTGAAGATATCGCTATGATGTTTGCCGAATTTCACGCTTACAAAATGCAGCTTGCCGGACGTTTCTTAAGGCTCAACAAGGAAAAAGGCTGGCTGGTCCCGCCTCCGCTGCATATGTTGAAGCCTCTAGAAGAATAGGAAAGAAGTTTCCATAAATTTTAAAAGGATGGCGTTTTGCCATCCTTTTTCTTCTTCAACCAGTCAAATTTTGCCTGTAAACTGGCTCACACTCAAGGCAAACCTCGACATCATCAATAATCACAATGTCATCGGAACTGTATTCTATCCCACACTGGCTGCATTCAACCATTTCATCCGTGAGCGGTACAATCTGCTCGGGGGATGCATCATTTATTTCTATTCTTTCAACCCAGATTCCAGTGGAATGTGGCAATGAATTGGCTAAGTAGTCGCTTGCGGCTTCCTCAGTTTCCCAGACCCCTAAATCATGAAGGAGTTCATTGCCGCTTCCTGTGTCTGCCATTAATCCATATACTATTTTCATATGGAAGTCTCCTCTCTTTGTATGAAGCAGAATGTTGTACTGTCTGTTTGATACTATACTTAGCCAGATTTTACGTTTGTCAAACCACGTGCTAAAACCAAGAGGAGTTTTTTGGAAAAAAGAGAACTAGTTATAAGGGGGGATTTTAATGATAACTATTAGACTAGTAGATAAACTAGAGGAAGAGATTCTGCACCATTTAATGCAATTTTATATTTATGAATTTGCATTCTTTAAGCCAGAAATCAAGCTTGAAGCAACGGGAATGTATAAACACTTCGATTTGAAGGAGTATTGGTCCAATTCTCACAAACATCCTTTTTTTATCAAAAAAGATGATGAGTTAATCGGGTTTGCACTCATCTCCTCTGAGCATGATGGCAACCCTAACCAGGTGGATGAGTTTCACATCATCCGAAAATATAACGGGCGCGGCTACGGAAAGGTTGCGGCACATAAACTATTTGAAGAGTTCCGGGGTGCATGGCGGATTACGCAAATCCATGAAAACAAACCGGCACAAGCCTTTTGGAGAAAAGTCATCGGAAGCTATACAAACGGAAAGTATAAAGAGTTTACCGATGAAAAAAACAAGCTTTTTCAGGAATTTCACCTGGAATAACTTAACTATCAGGCTTTTTCAGAAGATCGTTGAATAACTACTTTTTAGAGCACTTTTTAAATTTTATAATGAACTTTTCGCTAATCCCAAAGCATCTAATTTGAAAGCCCATTACTAAGACATTTTCCTATCCCTGAAGCATTAAAGGCCTTTTCAAATTCAAAGGGTATCCCGAATTTGTATTGGGATACCCTTTACTTATATTGCGATTATTTCTTTGTTTTCCTGCTGAGCCGCTTTCCCAGGGGATCCTGTCGGAAAAGTTAAGGAAAAGGTTGTTCCGGCGCCGAGCTTGCTTTTAATTTCCATTTTGCCGTTGTGCTGCTCTACGATACGGCGGGACATCATCAAGCCAAGGCCATGACCTCCGGTTTTTGATGTAAAAAAAGGCTGTCCTATCTTTTCGAGCATGTCTTCTGGAATCCCAACACCTTCATCTATAAAATCGATTTGAACTTCCAGAGGGTTTGGCTGCTCTACTCGAATGGTCAGGTTTCCGCCAGCTGGCATAGCATCTATTGAGTTTTTGATAATATTTATAAAAATTTGTTTAAGTTGGTTTTTTTCACAGAGAATTGCTTCTGGCTCGCTTTTAATTTCAATCTTCATTGTGACACCTTTTAATAAGGCTTGTGGCTGCATGAATTTATATACCTGTTCGATAACCTCAAGAACCTCTTCATGAGTATGCGGCCTTGCGTGCGGACGGGCAACGGTCATGAATTCATCGGTGATTATTTCAATCCGGTCGACCTCAGATAACATCAGGTTAACGAAGGTTTTCTTATGCTCGTCCAAATCGGAATTCAAAAGCTGGAGGAAGCCTTTCAAGGTTGTAAGCGGATTTCGCACCTCATGGGCTATTCCTGCAGCAAGTTCCCCTAGGAGACCTAATTTTTCATTATTGCGGATTGCCTCTTCCATTTCTTTAATCCGTGTAATATCCAAAGCTGAACCAATTAGTTCATCCACTTTTCCACTTAGGAAAAGTGGCTTCAGCGATACAAAATATTTTCTGGAATCTAACTCAATCTCGTATTCCACAGAATGCCCTTTCTCCCACGCTTCCTGATAATAAACCTCTAGCTTATTATTAAGAGCTGGAATGACTTCCCCCATTGTTTTCCCAGCCAACTCTTTGGGCCGGAGGTTTAACAGTCGCAGAATATCACCATTGCAGAAGGTGAAAACGAATCTTCCTTCCATTTTTTTTATTTTAAAAATGATCCCATCCACTTCGGAAATAATCAGGTTAAGTTCCTGTCTTGCTCGTTGGATTTCATTTTCCTTTTGCTGTTCATTATCAATCAGTTGGAAGAATACGGCTTGAAGGAAAAAATAATACCCTAAAAGCTTGTATAAATGCCCCGTAAAGTTCAACACATCATAAATACTATGGAACATTGTGAAAACAATTTCTGAAAGTGACATACACAAACAGGCAAGAGTCAGGTATAGGTAAACGCTTTGACCTGATGTGCGATAAAGCCTCAATGTTATGTACATCGCTGCCAAATGGAGAAGCGAAATAAAATATTCAAAACTATTTTTCAAAAGAGTATTGCCTACGCCTTCATTAAAGAGGACCGGCAGCATTGCATTAAACAAATACACAATTGTTGTCAAACCCAAAACATAAGCAAGACCAACGCTAATCAATGGCAGCCGCATATCCTTCTTCTGACACTTTGAGGGAATGAGGAGGATTAGGACTAACAGGATAGGTTCACTTACACGTGCAAGAATCCAGAACCACGTTGTTTTCTGTAAAGAACTTTCCCCGAATAAATACGGCATACCAGGATAGCTGAGCATGTGAAACAATTCCAAAAGGCCAACAATGAAAAATGAGACAGCAACATAAAGCTGCTTGCTGGATTTAGTATGTTTATACCTTCTCCAGGAATATGTATAAATTGCAAAAGAGATAGCGATCGAGAATAATTCAAAAATTGTATGGAACCCAAGAGCATTTCTTGGATTACTGATTGACTCAAGGCTTTCTGTATTAAACACAATAAAGACGAAGGCAAGACTGATAAAAATTGCATACAAAAGGATCTTCTTTTCCAGTTTTGTCAAAAGTACCATCGCAGCACCGCTTTCGTCTAAAGAAAATTCTGATAAATAAATTATAAACAGAAAAGAATCAGCCGTAAATCCTGAATTTACTTTTTCTACTAATTTCACTTATAGCAAAAAGCCGCAGCGGTTACTGCGGCTTTCATTCTATACACCGAGTATAAATTCAGTTTTACTTCCTGACTGGGTTGAGGTAACCTCGAGCCTTGCGTCTATCCGCTCTTTCAGTTCTGGTACGTGTGAGATGATCCCGACTAGCCGGCCGCTAGACTGAATGTCGATTAGCGTATCAATTGCCTGATCAAGTGATTCCGGATCGAGAGTCCCAAAGCCTTCATCTATAAACATCGTTTCGAGTGATACTCCGCCAGCGTGGGCCTGGACTACATCGGCCAGCCCAAGTGCGAGAGACAGAGATGCCTTAAAGCTTTCTCCACCTGACAATGTTTTGACATGCCTTTCCTGTGCCGTATACTGATCAAAAACCAACAGTTCCAAGCCACTCTGGACATTTCCTTTTGAACGGTCGGTTTTCCTTCGAAGCTCGAATCGGCCTGACGTCATTTTTGCCAGCCTGCCATTCGCCTCCCGTAAAATATCGTCGAGGAAAGCTGCAAGAACATATCGTTCGAAAGTCAGCTTCTGGCTATTCTGCCCGCGGGCAATGTCTGAAAGGTGGCCGAGCACTTTAAATCTGTTTTCAAGCTCTTTAACTTCCGCATTCAATGCTTCTACGTTTAAAAGGATATCTTGATTTTGGTTCTTTTTTAAATAAAGGTCTGTAGCTTGTTTGTTGATTTCTGCCATTTCATCTGCTGTGGCCTTGATTGCCATAGTTAGACTTTCCAAATCCGGAGGGGTCACTCCTTCAAGATGAGCAAGTTCTGTAAGGCGTTCAGAACAAATTCTCACATCCTGATGGTACGTGCTCACTTCCTGTTCAAGCCTTGAGATCTGTATATCAGTCAGCCGTGCACCAGCGTATGCGGAATACGTCTCAAACCCTTGCGTCAACATTTGTGTCTTGAATGTTTCCCTTTCTTCGGCCAGTTCAAGTGTTTTCCGTTCATGATAACGTACTGCTTCTTCAAGGCGGGCCGATTCGGATCCATGACGCTGGATTGACTCCTGATAGTGTTTCACGGCATTATCAAATCGTTCAAATAAAAGCTCGCGTTTTTCCTTCGCCTGTTTGAATGCTTTTTCGTACCTCTCCACGGTCCTAAGTTCTTCCGGTACGACAGTGAGCATTCGCTCAAGCTTTGTTTTCAATTCTGCCTCGCGGATGGCAAGCCCGCTTATTGCTGTCCTGCACTCCTGAATTTCCTTCTGCAGCGAAATCTTTTGTTCACCTAAAGCTGCCAGTGCTTTTTCAACCTTGTCCTTGTCAGCTAGCAGTTTGAGGGCCTTTCCTCTTGCTGCCATTAATGACTGCTGCTCCTGTACAAGTGCCGCCCTGAAATCATCTTCCTTGCCTGCGAGAAATGCAGGATGGCTGCCGGACAACTCTTCAGCAGTACTCTTTACATCCTCTGACAGTCTTTCAGCAATCATTTTGCTGCCGGAATAGGCAACCTCTGCTTCGCTTTTTTCTTTTTCAAGTGAAGCCGCAAACTGTTTTGCCTTTTTGATGTCCTGTTCATGTGGTATTTCGCTGTTATCATGGGCCGCAGGTGACGGATGATGGGTGCTTCCGCAAACGGGACATGAGGAGCCATCATTGAGTGTAGCAGCTAGTATTGAAGCCTGGCCTTTCAGCCATTTCTCCTCGATTTTTTCGACTTCTTCCCTGGCGGCCTTATAGCGCGTTTCAGCCTGGCTAAAAATCCCCGCTTTTGCTTCTTCATCACGCACTGCCTTCTGATGGCGAGATTTCAACTCCTCCAGCTTGGCAAGGCTTGACAGGCCAGCTTGAACCTTCTCCAACTTATGCTCTGTTTCCAGTTTGGCAATATAGGCCTTGTCTATGTCCGCTTTTTGTAAAAGAAGTGACTGCTCAGTTTGTTCGGTCCCGTCAAGGTTCTTTTCAGCAAGGGCTTGCTGATCCTTTTTCTTGCCGTGGACAATCCGGATTTTCTCGGTTTCCTTTTGGACGGAGTCGAGTGAATACACGTCTTCCCTGATGGCTGCGAGTTTATTTTCGGCTTCCGTTGCCTGCTGGCGCTCGTGCTCACGTAATTTTTCCTGTTCAAATTCCTTTTCGCGAACTTCTTTTTGTTCTGTCAATCGCTTCATGTTTTCCTGGAGGGCGTCAGCGGCCTTGGTGGCGTCATCAACCTCTTTTTTCAGGCGGTGGCAAAGTTCTTCCTGTGATGCAAGAAGCGCTGCCTTCCTTGCGAGGGAGATGTGCCGCTCTTTTTCCAAAAAAAGATCTTTCTTGCCTTCGAGGTCTTGTTGTTTTGCTTTGAATTCCTCGCGTGCCTTCATTTGCTTGAGAATGTTTTCAGCTGCAAAGTGCTGCTGTTTCAGGTTGTCCTGTTCTAGCTGTTTGGCTTTGGCTTGCTGGCTAAGCGTTTCAATTTCGGCTTGCATCCTAGAGATCTCGTCGCGAAGGAGCGGCAGGATTAGTGTATCGTTGGTGCTTCCTGCTTCAAGGAGATCCATCAGTTCCTCTGTATAGGCAGCCTGGATTCGTTTTAGCGAGTCGCTCCGTTTGCCGGTGGTTTCATCGACTTTTTTCTTTAGCTCCTGCGCTTCGGCTTTCAACTTTTCTTCGACGAGCTTGTAAAGCTGGGTATGGAATAGGCGCTGCAGGATGACTTCCTTTTCGCGGCTGTCGGAGGTCAGCAGCTTCCGGAATTCCCCCTGAGGTATCATCAGGATTTGCCTGAATTGGTTAGCGTCTATCAACATGATTTCCTTTATCTTGTCTTCCACTTCGGTTATTTTCGATGCGACCAATTTTGGCTTGCCGCTGTCGTCCATTTCGTATAGGTAGGCTGTTGCCGGTACTGTTTTGGTACCTTCACCCCGCTCCTTTTTCCGCTCTTGCTGCGGGGTGCGGACGATGGTATACATTTTGCCGCGAAGCGAGAAATCAAGGGATACTTCGGTTGGCAAATTATCGTTTGCAAATTGGCTGCGAAGGTCGGCGCCAGTGCGGTCTTCCCCGCTTGCCTTGCCATAAATCGCGTAGCTGATTGCATCAAATATTGTTGTTTTCCCTGAGCCGGTTTTTCCGGAAATCACAAACATTGTCTTGTTTCCGAGTGAGGTAAAGTCGATTTCCTCGCTGCCCGCATATGGGCCAAATGCCTGCATCGTTAGCTTTAATGGCCTCATACCGGCACCTCCTCCTTGACTGCTGTTTCGATGACACTAGAGATGATCGAGCGTTTTTCCTCTGTAAATTCAGACGATGTCATTTCCTGGTAAAATTGCTCGAACAATTCGAGTTCTGATTTTTTTTGCCGGGATTCACCGATCGAGAAGGATTGCTTTCTCTTTTGGTCCAGGGCATCAATTCTTTTTTCCATATGAAGGACATTAGGGTAGACCTGTCGGAGTTTCCCCATCGGGTCAATCAGGCTGCCTTCATCGAGCAGGGTCACTTTCAAAAAGTCATCGCATTTCTGTTTTTCATAGAATGACGGATCAAGCAGTTCAGCAATGTATCCTTGAAGCTCGCGCATGTCCTGCTTCGGTGCGAGAGGGCGGAACCGATGATTGAAACTTCCGTCGTTTTCCATTTCAATGATTGAGATACCTTTTTTATGCTTCGCTTCAGAAAAGGAGTATTTTAATAGAGATCCAGAGTACTTAATCGTGTTATGCCTAATTGCTTCAGGGCTATGAAGATGTCCTAGTGCTGTGTAGGAAAATGGAGCAAAAAGTTCAGCCCCGACACAGCCGGATGCACCAACGGACAGCAGCCGCTCTGAATCACAGCTTTGTCCGCCGGTCACAAAGGCGTGCCCGACAAATATGTTCGGCTCGTTTGGATTGATTGTCTCTTCAATTTTCCCTATGATTGCTTTTGTTGCATCGTGATGTGTGTGGATCGTTGGATCGTCGAGCAATTCTTTGACGACACCCGGCTCGGCATACGGTGCAAGGTAAAAGTTTACTCCATTTATATGTATCGGTTTAAATGAGTCTGTAAGTTTGCCAGATAAGTAGAATTGGCTTTGTTTGTACCACGAGCTGCCAAAGGAAAGACGGTCGGCACTGTCATGGTTTCCGGCTATCGAGATAATCGGCGTTTTGAGTTCGACATTCAAGCGGAACAGGACCTCATCCAATAGGTTTACAGCATCGATTGGCGGTACGGACCTGTCATACAAATCTCCAGCTATGACGACTGCGTCAGGCTTTTCCTCTTCAACGGCTTCCATAAATTGGTTAAGCACTTCACGCTGGTATTCTGTCATGTAGATTCCGTGGACCAGCTTGCCGAGATGCCAGTCGGCCGTATGGATAAATTTCACATTCTCCACCTCTTCCAAATTTCTCTTATTTCTCTCATTATAAAACATATTACCGCATGGCGGGGTGTCCCAATTAAAGGAAACAAAGAATAAAAGCGTAAGCGCCTTGGTCATCGCCGTACAAAATGGAGGGACTTCGACTGAGATAAAGGAATCACGAAGAGCGACAGCGATTCGATGATGACTTATCGTAGGGAGGAGGCCTGAAGTTTGCTAGGCGATAGGCGCTCCTCATTACGCTATAGCGTAATTTCGTGCGATGCTTATGCTTCCGTTGCGTTCCTTGTGGAGCTAGACGTAGACACGCTTAGATTTTATAAATACCTAAATTATCAAAAAAACAGCCAGGCAATTTCGCCAGGCTGTTTTTGTATAGGTTCGCTCAATTATAATTTAGTAACATTAGCTGCTTGAGGTCCACGTGCACCTTCAACTACTTCGAAGGAAACCTCTTCGCCTTCTTCCAATGTTTTGAAGCCTTCGGATTGAATTGCGGAAAAGTGAACGAATACATCGTTTCCATCTTCAGCTTCGATAAATCCAAAACCTTTTTCAGCGTTAAACCATTTTACTTTACCGTTTTTCATGTAAAAAAATCCTCCTATTGGCTTATTATAGCCATGCGTAAAATTTGCCATTTACACTGGAGAGAGCATACAAGACGCTTCCCATTCAAACTGGTTTGGCACCTTTGAATAAGCACGTTGTTTGCATTCTGTTCCGTGCAACGGCTTCTTTGAATGTACCATCTCAGCGAAGGCTCTGTCAAGATTTGGGGTCTTGACATGTTGGGTTTTATAGACTTTCCTTCAATTTTGCGGGCAGTTCCTGGATCGATTGAACAACCATATCAAGTCTGGTTTCAATCCGGTATAACAGATAAAGTGTCACAACGATTGGGAAGCCGACTTCACTTATGATTGGTACGAATTGATCCATTTCCCCCACCTCCCTTAGTCTTATATTGAAGAGAAGCCGGCTTCAATTTGAAATCCGGCTCCTCATTTACCTTCATTAATGGGCAGGAAGCTCCCCATCCTGATTAAAGTTTTACTTTATTACACGATTTCGTAGTCAGTGACATTGCGTTCGATTACCCTGGCACTTTCAACGGCAGTGTAATTTCCATTCGGGGAATGGAATGCATTTGAAGCAATGATTTGTTCCATTGATTGCTTAACGACAGCCTGGTCAATTGGCTCTTTTGGATTATCTATTGCCAACCTCGAAACCTTTCCTGTTTCCGTCATAAAGTTCAGCTCTAGTGTTTTGGCCATCATATTTCACCTCCTTCCTTAAAAGGTTCTTTAACCCATTAGCCCAGAATCTCGGAGCGGTCATTCCTTTCCACTGAAGTAAGCGGGTCTACGCATAGAGCTGCAAGTGCGATAGCAGCCTGGTGCATTTGATCCGGAGTTGCTTCTTTCTTCAGGTTGGTAAAGGTTTTTGACTTAAAGATCGGCTCTCCTTTCACGTCGACGCCCGTTTCGAACACTAGTCGAAGTGTTGATTGGGCAAGAATTGCTTGTGCCATGTCCATCACCTCCTTTCACCCTTTATATATAGATGAACAGGCAAAAAGGACATGGTCTAAAAAAATTTTTATCTTTTTTTCGATTTTAAGATGTAGTTTCGATCCTCTATTTCAGTAACAAGCCTTAAATAAATCGATATTTTCACTAGGTAGCACGCACACTTTCACAGGATTTATCCGATTTACTATTGGCGACCCGACATAGCTTTATTTGGCTTGCTGGGTCGTCAAGAACCTCTATTGACAACCGGACATAGCTTTATTTAGGTCGCAAGGTCGTCAAGAACCTCTATTGACGACCGGACATAGCTTTATTTAAGTCGCAGGGTCGTCAAGAACCCCTATTGACGACCGGACATAGCTTTATTTAGGTCGCAGGGTCGTCAAGAACCTCTATTGACGACCGGACACCACTTCATTTGGCTCATAGAGTCGTCAACCACGCTCTGTTACACAACGCTATGTATTTCGGCTGCACCTAAGAAGCCCCGCTGGTAAAAGTGCACCTGCACAAGGAAAGCCTCCAAATGTTAGCTTAGGACTTTTAAAAGATCTTCGCGCTCCACTTCAATTTTGTAAAAAATCAACAAGCAGCAGTAAAATAGCGTTTACTAAAAATATTTGACTGGTTGGGGTTATGTACAAGCCATCTCTTTACTTGTCCCATAAAGTGTTAGGGGAGGTGAAAAATGATGGATTTACTGCAGTTTTTAAATGAAAATTACTTTTTTCTTGTGCCAGTTTTATGGGTGATTGGATACGCATTGAAGCAGACTCCAAAGGTGCCAGATTGGGCGATTATCTGGGTCTTGTTCGGACTTTCGCTTGTCCTTGCGGGGCTGGGCTTTGGTTATACGATTGAGGCAATAACCAATGGAATAATTGCAACTGGAGTCGCAGTATTTGGACAGCAAGCGGTTAAGCAATTAGCCGAAGCGAAAAGCTTAAAATCAAAAAAGAAGTAAGAAAAGCGGAAGCGCCTTCGTGACAGACAAAAACCACCTCGCGACAGGCAAAGTGCGCCTGTCTGCGATGTTAATTCAAGGATGCTTTCCTTTGTGTCCCTGCGATGAATAACTCAGAAGCTTTCCTTTGCGGTCAGCGCCGTATGGCCTCCTCGAAAATCCTCCAGTGAGCTATCGCGTAATTTCGTGCGATGTAATTTCGGGGAAGCTTTCCTTGTGGAGCTAAACAGTAATAGAAAAGACGATGCAGACTTGCTGCATCGTCTTATTTTTTATTTGTCATATTCCGGATATTGCGATTTCGTTCACCGCCATCGGATAGTTCCTCTGAAAATTCATGCTCCTCGTTTTTCCCAACCAGATTTGAACTTTTTATCGTGTTTGGAAGCAGATTATTGTTGGGTGCTCCCTGCTCATCCCACTTTACCATCATACCCACCACTTTCCTGTGTTTTCCACAGTTAGTATGACGTAAAATGCGAGGAAACATGCACAGAATACAAGCACCCTAGTCAGCTTCAAAAAGATTCACAATCATCCCTTTGTATTCAGCGATACATCCCTGTACACACAGGCCGCAGCCATTGCACTCTTCCACAGCGATGACAGCTTTTCCTGCTTTGATTTGAATTGCGATGCCTTTTTTCGGACATGCATGATAACAAGAGTCACACATGACTTCTTTATAGGCTAGGCAGTTTTCCTCTATCACTGAGGCTGTGCCAAGCTTTGATCCGAATGAAAAATTCTCCTCGCTCAGGGCTCCATCCGCGCATACGTCAACACACTTCCCACAAAACGTACATGGTGTGACATTTGGGTCAAGGTACGGAGTCATAGCGAGCTTTGCACCGCTAGCAACAGAAAATAATGAAATTGTTTGTTCTGGACAAGCGTCCTTGCAAAGACCGCATCGGGTGCATGAAGAGATGAATTCCAGCTCGGTCCCTGCACCCGGGGGCCTGAAGAAATCACGTTCATTTTCTACCTGCGTGATAATTGCGTTGCCGAGGAAACCAACCGCGCTCTCCCAGTTCAACGCAAGGAAAGCGCGCCTGCTCAGCCGTTCGCTCACAATAGCTGCTCTCCTTTATAATAGGGTTCATCCTCAAAGTTGCTATAAACAAGACAGATTGCCAAAACACCATCAACTTTCTTAAATGAATCAGCCAGCTTATAGCTCTCGTCAAGAGTAACCGTTTCAATGGCCAGGACGATTTTATTTCCTTCAACATGATGGACTTCAACGCCCGGGAGCTTGTTAATTTCATTCGCCGCTAATTCTGCTTTTCCATCAATCGTAACAATATAAAGTCCAGAAATGACCATTAATCCGCTTCCTTTCTAGATGCTGCAGTTTTAAAAAAACGATTACTTTTCACGGTTAAATTCCGGTTTCTTGTCGTTCTGCGTCACATGGCACTGAATACAATTATCCCTGAATATCTTACCTTTAGTATTTTCCTCGTAAAAATGATTCTTGGAAGGGGTTGGCGCGCCTGTCCCTTCCACTCCATGGCAAGCAAGGCAGCTTTCATGGCGCATCTCCGGGTTCCATCTATTAATATGGTCAGCAGGCTGGGTTGGCGGCGGACTGATCAGCTGCATCGTGGCCGCATCCTGCCTTCCGTCCTCACTCAATTGGATCAGGCCTGCAGTTTGGTTTTTCGGCACAACTGCTTCCTGGCTTGCAGTATATAATTTTGATGATCCGATCGCGGCAATAAGGACAAGAATGAACAAACCTAAAAAGCTTAATTCTTTCATTTTCAATGAGCTCTCCCCCTATGCCTTTACGACCTTGACGGCGCATTTTTTATAATCAGGCTGTTTGGATATCGGGCAATAACAATCTAAAGTAACAAGGTTGATCAATGTTTCTTCGGCAAAGAATGGAACATATATCAATCCCTTCGGCGGATTGCCCCTTCCCTTCGTGACTGCCTTAACCTCAACCTCGCCACGCCGTGATACGACTTTCACCTTATCTCCTTCATTAATTCCGAGTGCCTTGGCATCATCAGGATGTATTTCACAGAGGGCTTCCGGCATAGCGCGGTGCAATTCTGGCACACGCCTTGTCATTGAGCCGCTGTGCCAGTGTTCAAGCACCCTTCCTGTACACAGCCAGAATGGATAGTCTTTGTCCGGGATCTCTGCAGCATCCTCGAATGGCCGGAAAAGAACAGATGGCCGATGTTCGGCAGATTTATAAAAATCGATATTATCGTATTTGCCCTTTGTCCCAAACTGTTCGATGCCGATCTGGTCAAAGCCGTCTTCCTGCTTCCCATCAGCGTAACGCCAATTGGTTTCAACCCACGTACCGTTGATATTTCTAACCGGCCAGCACAATCCTTTTTTGACATACTCCTCATACGGGGCCATTTGCTTTCCGAGAAGCTTCAGCTTTTTGCCAAGCTCCTTCACTTCTGGATTTTTATGCTCATGAGGGTTCGTGAACTGGCGGTATTCCTCCCAAAGGAGTTTATTTACTTCATGCTGATCCTCGATCATGTCTTCCTTTCCCTTATCCCAAATCATACCGAACAGCACATCAAACGCTGGTTTATCACCAATTTTCCTACCATCAAGAACTCTTTTTGCTACCTGGACAATGGTCCATAAATCCCATTTCGCCTCACCAGGTGCATCGATGCATTTTTCAAAGACATTTGTCCGCCGCTCGGCATTTCCAAATTGGCCTTCGCGTTCTACCCACATGGCAGCAGGAAAAACAACATCGGCAAGCTCCGTAGATCGGGTCGGATACACCTCGGAGACCACTATAAAGCCGTCGAGTACTCCTTTACCATCTGCATCATTGCCCCGGAAACGGTTCAGCTTTGGCATCGTTTGCCCCCAGTTGTTCGACATGCTCCAAAGGAACTTCACATTTCCTTTACCAAGTTCACGGAACATTTTCACAGTATGATAGCCTGGCTTCTCAATTGGGTCCAAATATCCTTTTGGAAGGTTCCAGATCAACTCGGAATAGCGGCGGTGCTCAGGATTTTTAACGACCAGATCCGCAGGCAAGCGATGGGAAAAGACCCCGACTTCCCGGGCAGTGCCACATGCGCTTGGCTGTCCTGTTAAGGAAAATGGCCCGCTTCCTGGTTTTGAAATTTTACCGGTCAATAAATGAAGATTGTATATGAGGTTGTTAATCCAGGTTCCTCGTGTGTGCTGGTTAGCGCCCATTGTCCAGAGGGAAACGATTCTTTTAGATGGGTCCGCAAATTCATTTGCCAGAGCTTCGAGATCTTTAGCAGGAACACCCGATAATTTCTCAACATACTCCAACGTATATGGCTTAAGCTTTTCCTTGTACTCTTCGAAACTAATAACCCAGTCTTTGTCAGCGGAAGCACCAGGCTCGGTTACATCGTAATCATCCTTGAAGGAGTGCCCAAGGTTTTCAGTGCCAGCTTTGAACTGAAGATGTTCCTTAGCAAATTTTTTATCATACTTGTCATTTTGGACAAGATAATTCGCAATTGCATTAGCAATGGCTAAATCTGTTTGGGGTCTGAAGACCATTTTCACATCGGCGGTTTCGGAGGTGCGCGAAACCCGAGTGGTCAAATCATAGTGCTTCGTCCCTGGCTCGCTAAGCTTTCGCGCTGTCAAACGCGAATACAAAACGGGATGCATTTCGGCCATATTGGCTCCCCATGTCACAAAGACATCGGCTTCATCCAGGTCCCTGTATGAGCCCATTGGTTCATCCGATTGAAACGTGGACATAAAGCCGGTTACAGCACTCGCCATGCAAAGGCGCGCATTCGGATCGATATTATTGCTCAGGAGACCCGCCTTCCAAAGCTTTACACTTGCATATCCTTCCATGATGGTTTGCTGTCCGGAACCCCAGAAGGCAATTGATTTTGGGTCCTTGTTGTACGCTTCCAAAAGTTTAGTTGATACAAGGTCTAGTGCTTCTTCCCAGGTTGCTTCCCTGAAGCCTTCCATTGTTCCCTTTTTCGATTTATCTTCGCGAATGAGAGGCTTAGTCAGCCTGTCGTTGCCAAAAAGAGTTTTCCGACGTAGTAGCCCTTAACACAGTTCAGACCCATGTTGGAACCATTTTCCGGATCTCCTTTTGTAGCGATCACCTTTCCATCCTTCACGCCAACCAGGATTCCACAGCCTGTTCCGCAAAAACGGCAGACCGTCTTTTTCCATTCATCTGGCTCTATTGAAGCAGCCTTGGCCTGGGCACCAGCTGGCTTAGCTTCTTTTTGCTGACAACCGGCAGCTGCCATTGCCATTGAAATAGCAGTGGCTTTCAATAACGTTCTTCGTTTTATATCCATTGCCTTTCCCCCTGTTAGTTTAATCACACTACTTCAATCGTAGAGTGGGAAGAAAGTAAGTTCAAACAAGGAAGGAAGCTGTTAACAATTTCTCCAAATCTTTGTGACAACATTTCGCACTTTTTAAAATTCGCTTTTAACATCTTATTGATAGGTAAAAATTCGATTGCTTTACTTACACGATTTTATATGGCATTCTAGATACGGTTTTAAGGAGAAAAATGATTGGCCAATCACAATAATCCTTACTGTTTGCATGGAATATCACCTTTCCGACAAACTTCCTATTTATATAATTTGTCAGTTTGATTTGTGAATCATTTCACTAATACGAATTTTTAAACAGATGTTTTTATATACTCCTTTTTAAAAATTGCAATGGAATTTTGGTGAATCTTGGTTTTACATTAAATGTTTTCATAAATTGTTCACAATTGAACATACTGTGACAAATTAGACTTATGCTAGAATAGGAGTATGAGCAAGTGTGATAAAAATCACAATCTACCATTGTTTACCTAAGTTACAATAATAGTTTTCGTGTTATAACTATAGTTCTGAGATTGTGATTGCTATCATGCAACCAAATTTCGAGAGGAGAGCTGACGAAGTGAAGAAAAAAAGTTTGCTAGGTTCATTGATTGCAATACTATCAATGGTTGTCCTGAGCGGCTGTGAAAAGCTGGTGGTATTTGATCCACAGGGTCCTGTTGCCCGAGAACTCGCCGGGCTGATCAACTATTCCATCCTACTCATGTCAATAGTTGTCATAACTGTTTTCCTGCTGCTCGTTGTCATTGTTTGGAAATACCGTGAGAGAAAAGACAACATGGATTATGAGCCTCCTGAAGAGCACGGAAGCAAGTGGCTGGAAATTACTTGGACACTGATTCCTATACTGCTTGTTACTGCACTGGCCATTCCTACTGTAAAAACAATTTATGCGGTTGAGGAAGTTCCAAAGGGCTATGAAAACCAAGAACCGTTGGTAATCCATGTCACATCTGCTGACTGGAAATGGATTTTCAGCTATCCTGAGGAAGGTATTGAAACGATTAATTATGTCAATATTCCCGTAGACCGGCCAATTGACTTCCGTTTGACTTCTGCCGGCACGATGCAAAGCTTCTGGATTCCATCTCTAGCAGGCCAGAAGTATACGATGGCAAAAGCCGAAACCAATCTGCATCTTGTTGCGGACAACACAGGTTCATTTGTTGGTAAAAACTCCAACTTTAATGGACAAGGTTATGCAGGGATGGAATTTGAAGTACTGGCACAAACACAAGAAGAATTTGAGGATTGGGTAAAAGAAGTTAAGGACACTGCTCCAAAGCTGACTGAAGAGGAATACGAAAAGAAGCTTGAGCCTTCTCACCTTGGCCGTGAAACATATTCCAATACTCACCTTGAGTGGGTTGATCACTCTGACCCTAACTCACCAAACTACTTGAACCCAGAAATGTATGACCGAGGTCATGGCTGGAAGGGCGAAGTCTTTGAAGATGAAAACAACTATAAAAATGACCCCAAGGCCGGCAGTGAAGGCCATGAAGGCATGAATCATGATGAAACTTCTGATGGAGGTGACCATAGTGGGCATTAAATGGGATGAATTTTTTGTCACGGGTGACCCATTAATTTTTGCGTCACAAATCGCAATTTTCCTGACAGCCATCGGTATCGTCGCAGCGCTCACTTATTTTAAAAAGTGGAACTGGCTGTGGACCAACTGGCTGACAACAGTTGACCATAAAAAACTCGGTATCATGTATATCCTCATGGGTGTACTTATGTTCTTCCGAGGCGGAGTCGACGGCCTGATGATGAGGGCCCAAACTTCCGTACCCGAGAATGAATTCCTGAATGCACAGCACTATAATGAAGTATTTACAACACACGGCGTTATTATGATTCTGTTTGTTGCAATGCCGTTGTTAATTGGTTTCATGAACTTTCTGATTCCGCTGCAGATTGGCGCACGCGATGTTGCCTTCCCGCAGCTTAACGCTTTAAGCTTCTGGCTAACATTCGCTGGTGCGATGCTATTCAACATTTCATTCGTTATTGGCGGATCACCTGATGCAGGTTGGACTTCCTACTTCCCGCTAGCCGGCAAGGAATTCAGTCCAGGCATCGGGAACAACTTCTATGCAGTCGGCCTTCAGATAGCGGGTGCCGGTACATTGATGTCGGGTATTAACTTTGTCGTTACTGTCCTAAAAATGAGGACAAAAGGCATGACATTGTTGAAGATGCCAATGTTTACATGGACATCCTTCGTCTCTTCACTAATCATTGTCGCAGCCTTCCCTATCTTTACCGTTGCGCTTGCGCTTATGACATTCGACCGTATTTGGGGAACGCACTTCTTTACGGTTTCCGGCGGCGGTATGGATATGCTTTGGGCTAACTTGTTCTGGCTTTGGGGACACCCGGAAGTTTATATCGTTGTCCTCCCAGCCTTCGGAATTTTGTCTGATGTTATTTCGACTTTTGCACGAAAGACTCTTTATGGTTATACATCGATGGTTATTTCGATATTGGCGATTTCTGTTTTAAGTATGGTCGTTTGGGTGCACCACTTCTATACAATGGGTAACAGTTCAGCAGTCAACTCATTCTTCTCAATTACAACTATGGCCATTGCGATACCGACGGGTATTAAGGTGTTCAACTGGCTGTTTACGATGAGAAAAGGTCGAATTAAATTAACTACTGCGATGATGTGGGCCCTTGCCTTTATCCCATGCTTTGTTATTGGCGGGGTAACAGGTGTCATGCTCGCATCTGCAGCTGCTGACTATCAATATCACAACACTTTGTTCCTAGTAGCGCATTTCCACTATACTCTGATTCCGGGCGTTGTCTTCCCGATCTTTGCTGGCTTCTACTACTGGTGGCCTAAAATGTTCGGTTTTATGCTCAACGAGAAAATTGGAAAATGGCATTTCTGGCTGTTCGTTATCGGCTTTAACCTGACATTCTTCCCAATGTTCTTCCTAGGCCTTGATGGTGCGGTTCGCCGTGCGTACACGTATTCTGCGGAAACTGGCTTCGGGCCATTGCAGATGCTTTCATTTGTTGGTGCATTGATCCTGGCTGCAGGCTTTGGAGCACTTTGCTACAACATCTACTACAGCTGGAAGAACGCAGACCGCAATATTGGAAATGATCCTTGGGATGCACGTACGCTTGAATGGGCGACAGCTACACCAGTACAGCATTATAACTTTGCTTTCCTTCCAGAGGTTAAGAAACTGGATGCATTCTGGCAAATGAAAAAGAACAACGAAATTAAGGGACTTCCTCTTGAAGAGAAAGACGTTGAGGAAATCCACTTGCCTAGCAATACTTGGATCCCATTCTATATGGCCATGGCTTCCCTCGTGACAGGATTCGTGCTCGTATTTGAATGGAAATGGGCTGCCTTGTTTGGGTTAATAGCATTCTTTGTAGGTATGGGCTTCCGTTCATTTGATTATGATGAAGGCTTCTATGTCAAAAAAGATGAAATCATTAAGACTGAAAACGGCTGGAGAACACCAGGTAAAGGAGTGAAAAACCATGTCGGCTAAAACAAATGCTGCACTGCCATTAGAATATCAGTCACAGCAAAACCAAATGAACATCCTTGGCTTCTGGGTTTTCCTCCATGCCGAGATCGTTCTGTTTGCTACTCTATTTGCCGTCTATGGCATACTTGGTGAACGGTATGCAGGCGGCCCTACCCAGCAGGATCTTTTCATTTTAAAAGATGTCCTGATTATGACATTCCTGCTGTTGACTAGTAGTTTTACAATTGGCGTTTCGATATGGGAAATGCGCCGCAACAACATGAAAGGTATGCTGATTTGGCTTGCGCTTACCCTTCTGCTCGGCGGCGGATTCCTGTTCATGGAAATTAAAGAGTTCTTGCACTATATCGACCAGGGCGCAACTTGGCAAACGAGCGCCTTCCTATCAAGCTTTTTCGTTCTGCTTGGTACACACGGTGTTCACGTAACGATCGGTATTGGCTGGGCCATCCTATTGGCCATTCAGTTCCTGAAGCGCGGCATCACGACTGTTACAGCACGAAAGATTTTCATCTTCGGTCTGTACTGGCATTTCCTTGATGTTGTCTGGATTTTCATTTTCACGTTCGTATATTTAGCAGGGTTGGTGTCTTAGTATGAAAAATAACACGAAAAGTTTCCCGTTAAGCCATGTCCTTGGATTCCTGCTTTCGTTAGTCCTGACATTTGGGGCTGCATGGATTGCAATAGGAACGTCCTTGCCGGTGCAAACGATCATGTGGTTCATCGGCACACTTGCAGTCATCCAGGCAGCCATCCAGCTTTACATGTTCATGCACTTGACTGAGGGCGGTAATAAAGTTGTCAACAACATCAATATGATGTTCTCTGCTTTCATGATTATCGTCGTTGTAGCAGGTACAATCTGGGTATTGACAACAGGTCACTCACATTAATATTTATTACGGAAAAACCAGGCTCCCCCGCAGTGGCAGCCTGGTTTTTTTTATGAATATGACTTTAGCACCTGCCCAGCTGTTCTACTCGAGGCATTCCCCGCTAAACAGCTGCTTCAGCCTATTGTTGTGTCTATCTTTTTCCGCCTCTTATAAGCCTTAATTGTGGCTGTACTACGCTTCCTTCCCTCTTGAAGATCGTAAACATAGAAAAATTGAATAAAGCCAAAAAGAAGGCCAATACCATTTGCTGATATGCGTGAGTGTATAAAAGGACAAAAATGCTGGCACAACAATAAACCCCTAGAGCCAAATAAAAATACTTAAGGATTTGACCCATTAAACCATCCCCCTAGATGTTTGGTATTTACTATACTAACAGAATTAACAGTAAATTGTCACAGAATGTTCAAAATTTAGTGAAACTTTTTTTCGACTTTTTTCTTTGTTTCGCTGTCACTAATTCGCCAATATTTGTGATTTTTTTCAAGAAATTCCTCCAAAAATGAAGGACTATGGCAGTCAAAACTCGAACCATTTAGAGTAGTTAAATAAAGGAGGAGATTGAATGAAGAAGAAATTACTTGCTATGTTGTTCAGTGGAGCGATTGCGTTTGGAGTATTTGCAGTGCCGGGGAATGTGGTGAATGCCGAAGAAACATGTGCATGTCACCCTGTAACAGTTTATGGTGCTGAGGCAAACATCGAAATAGCAAAAGTTCTTAGCAGCGATGCATTTAAAACCGCTAAAGCAGATCTATTTGTAAAGGGCTATAGCTGGAACGGCGTGGCAAATGTAGAAGTAGTAAAATGGGAAGACTACTTTTTCAAAGTAGGTGTTAAGGTACCTTTCGTAAATTCAAATGGCAATGTTGAATATGCCACATTTGTTGATGGAAAATTGGCAGGAGTTTATCCTTCAATGTAGGATTATATTAAAAGGGAGTGGCCCAACAGCCGCTCCCCTTTCATATTTCAAACAATCATGGTCTCCACATTATCGTTATTAAGCTTAACTTCAAACTTATCTCCCTTAATAATCAGCCCTTAAAGATCCAATCAATTTGACTAATTTCTTCATCTTTCAAATTTACATCCAGTGTCCTCAAGTTATGCAAAACCTGCTCCCCTCTTTTCGCACCTGGTATGATGGCTTCAATTGTGTCTCTCGTCAAATACCAGGCTAGCACGATATGCGAGACCTCTACCCCTTTTTCTTGAGCAATTTTTCGGATGCTCTCTACTTTCTGTATTGTCCTTTCATATACA